>JAAUUR010000089.1 GCA_012031045.1 Leptolyngbyaceae cyanobacterium SM2_5_2 | reverse complement strand
GCCAATGGATTTAGTCTCCCTGAGCCGGACGATTTGCAGGGCCATTTCCAGAACAAATTTACTCTGGTGGCTCAGGCCCAGACTTTCCCTGGTGGCCATTTGTCCAGGAAGAGAGAGGGCTGGCCTCTCCCCACCGGCCTGCAAGATCTGGGCCGCCGCTGTGGTGGGTTCTGCCCATAACCCGGCCAGCAAATGGTCAGGTTCAACCTCGGTACAGCCCAATTGGATGGCCTGGGCTTGGGCTTGGGGCAACAGGTCATCCAGGGTGGCGAACCCATCGGGTAGTTGCAGTTCGGTAAATTCGCTGTCGGTCTTAAGGGGTGGCAGTTGCAGCACCTCAATGCCGGGGGGAATGTCGAACTCGGCAATGGCTTCGCCGCCGTTGATAAAGCACACCGCAAAGTCGTCAGTCAGGCCGCGCACAATTTCCATGCTGCGTACCAAGTGGCCAATGCCCAGAATGTGCTGGCAGTAGAACATTAAGCGTTTCATCAAATCAGCGCCTCCAGAGAGGGGGAAAGGGGAAGAGCCGCCATCGGGGCGCAGAGGGTGGTCAGCAGCAGGTCTCTGACCTGGCCCACGTTGCGCTCCAGGGTGAAATTTTGTCTGACGGTGCGGCAGCCGGCCTGGCCAAGGCAATGACGCAGCTGGTCGTCTTGGGTAAGCAGGGCAATGGCGGCGGCCAGATCCGTTACGTTTTCGGGGGGTACCAGCAACCCGGTCTGACGAGGTTCAATCAGCTCGGTAATGCCAGAAATCGTGGTAGAAATCACCGGTACGCCCATCGCCATCGCCTCAAGAAGAACGTTGGGGATGCCGTCGCGATCGCCGTCCTCCGTTACCAGACAGGGCAGCACAAACATGTCTGCCCAGCGGTACTGCTCAATCACTTGATCCTGGGTGAGCTGGCCCACCAGCGTAACCTGGTCGGCCAGGTCTAGTTCCTGAATCATGGCGTTTAGCTGGGCCTGCAACGGCCCATAGCCAACAATGCGGCACTCAAAATTAATCAGAGATTCCTTGAGCAGGTGGCAAGCTTGCAGCAGGTAGGGAAATCCTTTCTTTTCGCAGAAGCGCCCCACTGAGAGGATTTTGACCGGAGTGGCCTCTAGCCCCAGTAGCTGAATTTCTGGCTGTAGAACCCCGGTTTCTGGCAAAGAGCTGGATTCAGCCCCTAAATCTGGGCTTAGAAACCGGGTTTCTGATTCAGATGGGTTGAACCGCGTTAGGTCAATGCCGTGGTAAGACAGATGGATGGGTGTTGCCGAAGTTGAAATCGACTCCAGGTAGCGGCGGTTGTAGTCGGTGCAGGTCAGCACAAACTCGGCCTTGGCAAAACGCCGATTGAGGGCGGCGGCATCGCTGAGGTAAATATCCTTGGCGTGGGCCGTTACGCTGTAGGGAATATCGCTAAATTGATGGGCTATTTCCGCTGTTGCCGTGGGCGTATTGGCAAAATGCACATGTAAATGCTCAATGCCGTGGGCCGCTAGCTCTGTCGCTAAATATCCACCCTGGAGAAATTCATTAATGTGCTTTTCTTCCCGGCGGGCCAAATAAAACCGCAGCATCTGCTGGTATCGGCAGGGGTAGCGCTCTAGCAGGGTATAGTGCGCTCCCAGCAGGGCCGCCTCGGCAGCTAGGCTATGGTCTGGCAGTAGAGAAGGAATATAGGTGATAGGAGCCTTGACTCGGCTTACCCCCGGATGACAATGCCGGTCTTGGGGGGGGCGGAGCGAGAAGATATGCAGGTTTACCCCCTGCCGTTCTAGCTCCAAAATTTCATTGAGAATAAACGTTTCCGATAGTTTGGGAAATGTCTTGAGCAAATAGCCAATCACGGGTTGAGCCGTTGGCATAACCGTAATCTCCTTAAACAGCAATGGGTTCCGCTAGACACACCGAGCGAGACAGTAGCAACCCCAGCATGGCTTCGGTAATGCGGGGGAGCGCATTTAGGTCAAGCACATAGTCGGCAAACGACCAGAAACCCGGCGAAGACGCTGACTCTGAGCCAGCCTGAGTGTCCCTGGCGGACTGGCAGAGTTCCTGCCGAATGGCCTGGGCCAGAACTTGAGGCGTCAACTGGTCGGGGTGGATCGCGGCAAACAACCCCAGCTCAGCCATGCGCTTGGCCCTAATCCACTGCTCTTCTACGGGCTGGGTGCGCGGCACCACTACAGCCCGCTTCCGTAGTGAGAGAATTTCTCCCACGGTGTTATAGCCGCCCATAGAGACCACCACATCGGCGGCCACCATGAAGCTGGCCAGGTCATCGGTAAAGTCGAGCCAGTGCAGGGCCGGATTGGCTTGAACACGGCTGAGCAGGCTTTGCTTTTGGTGAGCTGGCATTTCTGGGCCGCCAATGATCAAGCTGGCCAGGTTGAAATCGGCTGGCATAGCCGCGAGAGATTGCAGATAGCTATCCACCAGGCGATAGCCATCGCCCCCGCCCCCAGGCGTTACCAGTACCAGCGGCTGAGCAGCGGTAAGGCCCAGCGATTGCCGGACTTCCTGGGGAGTTCGCAAGCCTTGCCCCCGCCGCACATAGCCCATAAACCGGGTTTTAGCCCGCAGAGTGCTGGAGAATTGGTACTCCTGGGGGGCATCAAAAATGTCACGAGTGCCGACAATCCAAACCTGATCGTAGTGAGTTTCGGCCAGGGCGTAGTAATTGTTCTGCTGCCACTGGGTGATGGTGACCTCCGGGCTATCCAGAATATCCCGCAGCAGCAGTACCAGGCGGGTTTGGGGCCGTTGCCGCTGGAGCCAGTCGAGGGTAGCTTGCAGTTCTCCTTTCAGGCCATCGGGTTTTTTGTCCACCAGCACCACATCGGGCTGGAAGTGAGCGGCAGCGGTGCGAATCAATTCTGAGCGCAGCCGGACGGTTTCTTCAGGTTCAGTTCTCAGAAAGCGAACACCCAATACGCCCGCTTCATCGCGCCCCAAGCAGGGCAGCTTGATGTAATCCAGCCCTTCCGGCAAGCGTAACTGGTGTAGGGCTGGGGAGCCAGACACAACTAAGATTGAGAGCCCCGGAATGGCCTTGAGCAGGTATTCACAAATCGCCACCATGCGGCGAATGTTGCCCAGCCCAAAGGCATCGTGGGAGTAAACCAGGAGTTTCATAGGAATGAGGAGTGATGGGGATTAGGGGATTAGCGTTGAGGTTGACGTTCAAAACTCAACAGTCAACATTCAAAACTCAGCATTCAAAGCGCTAATCTCTCGACGCAGCTAGGCGGCTGCCAGTGCCAAATTTTCAACAACTGGCTTAGATAGGGATGCATTGGGCTGCACACTGCCTCGACCAATGCCAACGTATTGCCATCCAGCCTGGGTGATAATTTCGGGATTCAGGCTGTTGCGGCCATCAATTAACACGGGGGTACGCATTACCGTGGCCAGGGCCGCATAGTCAAGCTGCTGAAATTCTGGCCAGTCGGTGGCCAGTACCAGGGCGTCGCAGCCTTCGGCCAGGTGCTGAGGATGGCCACACAGGCTGACAGCGGCGGGAATGCTGGCATGGGCCTGGTCGATGTAGAGCGGGTCGTAGGCTTTGACCTTGGCCCCTAGCCGCAGGAGTTGCTCCACAATGTCCAGGGCTGGCGCATCGCGCAGGTCATCGGTGTGGGGCTTAAAGGTAAGGCCCAAAATACCCACGGTTTTACCCTTGAGGATTTTGAGGGTCTGCTGGAGTAAGTCCACGGCGCGCAGGCGTTGGGCCTGGTTGGTGGCAACGGCGGCCTTGAGCAGGCTGGCCTCGTAGCCGTAGTCGCTGGCGGTGTGGATCAGGGCCGACACATCCTTAGGAAAGCAAGAGCCACCCCAGCCAATGCCCGCCTGCAAAACTTAGGCCCAATGCGGCTATCTAAGCCAATGCCGTGGGCCACCTGGGTAACATCGGCCCCAACCCGATCGCAGACATTCGCCACTTCGTTAATAAAGCTAATCTTGGTGGCTAAGAAGGCGTTGGCGGCGTATTTGATCATCTCTGCCGAGGGCAGGTCGGTGGTGACCACGGCCACGGGCGGCAAGGTAGAATCCTCAGCGAACTGGCGATTAATGATGGGGGCATAGAGTGTTTGCATCAGGGCCAGGGCCCGATCACTAGTGCCACCCAGTACGATGCGATCGGGGTTGAAGGTATCGTAAACCGCTGAACCTTCCCGCAAAAATTCGGGATTGCTGACCACGTCAAAATTCGGCAGCGGAGCCTGTTCGCGCTCCTTTAGCGCCTCCAGAACCAGGCTGCGCACCCAGTCGCCTGAACCAATGGGCACGGTGGATTTGTTGACAATCACCCGGTAGCGACCGTCTAGGTGCTGGCCAATGCCCCGCGCCACGGCTTCAACGTAGCGCGTATCGCTTTCGCCCGTGGGTAGGGGCGGCGTACCCACAGCGATAAAGAGAATGTCACCATGGGCAACGCCAGCCGCCAGGTCGGTGGTAAAACTTAGCCGCCCAGCCGCCATAGCCGCCTGCATCATGGGTTCTAAGCCAGGCTCATAGATGGGAGATTGACCCTGAGCCATCTGCGCTACCTTAGCCGCGTTGTTATCTACACAGATGACGCTATGACCTGCCTGGGCCAAACACGCTCCGGTGACTAAGCCAACGTATCCAGTTCCAATTACGCATGCACGCATGGTCAACTCTCCAAGTAAGCGGGTGAGATCCGTTGAGCTATAGCTTCTCTGGTGGCCTTAAGACGGGCATGAAGTTTACGTGAGAACCACTTCATGAAACTTCATTATTCTCTGGTGAGAATTTTCTTAGATCTCCCTTAACGCAGGAACTTTTGGGGTAGTAGTTCTACACCATGCCAACCGAGGTGCTAGGTAACGCAATTAAGCGAGCGCTAAGTAGGTTAAGGTTGCGCTTGCAAAAGCCCTAGGCACGATTCGCCAGCATTTCTTCCAGAGAGAAACATCAATCCTTTGATTCAATCGATTTAAGCAATTAATGCTCTCTCGCATTAGATGCGGTTAATCTAATATAGAAAAAGCTCTATTCTTGGCCCCTGCGCCCATCGTCACATTGAGAAATGCCCGATTGCCTGCGTTTTTATCCTGGTGGCCTCAGCCAGCCTCTGGTCGGTTGCAGCCCCGTCTGTTTGGGGCGACCCGAACTCGCATTTTGCTGCTGTATGCCCTGATGATGCTGATGGTAATGGCAGCCGCAATTCCCATATTCCGTAGTCTACTGTTCCAGGAAGTCGATGAACGAGTACGGGACGATTTGCGGGAAGAACTGGAAATATTTCAAGAGACTTACGAACGCTGGGATGCCACCGATCCAGAAAGTGCGGCGGGTCTAGAAGCCTTTGTGATTGAGTTCTTGAACTCCAAGGTGCCAGAAGACGATAACTTTCATATCGTCATCCTCAATCAACGGTTTTTCGGGGCAACCCCTTGCCACTACCGGAAGTCCTACAGCCAGATTCTAAGTTAATCCAGGAATGGGCGACCCTGAAAGTGCCGATAGAAGGCAGAATCAACGTTGCCGATTCAGAGGTCGGGAATGTTTTGTATGAGACCTACGTGCTGGAGGCCAATGGTGTGCCGCGGGGTCTCTTTGTAGCTGCCCACCTCACCGCTGGAGAACGCCAGGAAGCTCTATCTAGCATCTACGTCTTCACCAAGGTAGCCATTGGCGTAATTTTGGTGTCGTTTTTACTGGCCTGGCTGGGCAGCCGCCAATTGCTAAAGCCCGTGGAATCTCTGGCTAAAACCGCCCGCACCATCAACGAAACCGACTTATCCAAACGGCTGGAGGTGGTTGGCACCGGGGAGCTTGCCGATTTAGCCACGACCTTCAACGCCATGATGAACCGTTTGCAAGGTGCTTTCGATAGCCAGCGCAACTTCATCAACGATGCCGGGCACGAGCTACGCACGCCGCTGACAATTATTCAAGGCCATTTAGAACTCATGGGCGATGACCCTCAGGATCGCGAAGAAACCCTAACCCTGGTGATGGATGAGCTAGACCGCATGGGTCGCTTTGTAAATGACCTGCTGCTGCTAGCCAAGGCCGAACGCACAGACTTTCTCCAACTTGAAACGATCGACGCTACCGCGTTTACGGAGGAGGTATTCACTAAAGCTACCGCCCTGGCCGATCGCCAGTGGCAGCTCTCAAATACGGCTCAGGGAACGCTAGTGGGCGATCGCCAGCGTTTGACGGGGGCAATTCTCAATCTGGCACAAAATGCTACCCAGCACACGACAACAACCGACATTATCGAACTGGGTTCGGCAATATCACGGTCTGGAGTTCGGTTTTGGGTGCGAGATACCGGTGCGGGCATTAGCCCCGCCGACCAGCCTCGCATTTTTGACCGTTTCGCCCGTGCCGCCCATAGCTATCGTCGGTCTGAGGGGGCTGGGCTGGGCTTGTCCATCGTCAAGGCTATTGCCGAAAGTCACGGTGGCACAGTTGAACTGGTCAGTCAATTAGGGATCGGGTCTACCTTTACGCTAGTGCTTCCTTTGGATCGTTCTCCCCGCGACAAAGCCTATGACTCACATCCTAATCGTTGAAGACGAGGTACGGATTACGTCCTTTTTAGAAAAAGGGCTCCAGGCTAGCGGGTTTACCACCACACCCGCCTCCAACAGCGACGATGCCGTGGCCATTGCCCTCGATGGCAGCGTTGATTTGATGCTGCTCGATTTGGGCATACCGGGTCAAGATGGCCTAGCCCTCCTGGAAGTCCTCCGAGGGCAAGGGTTTCAGGCTCCGGTCATCATCCTCACCGCCCGCGATGACGTGCAGGACAAGGTCACCGGGTTTGAGGTAGGGGCCGATGACTACATGACCAAACCCTTTCGCTTTGAAGAACTGCTGGCCCGCATTCGCGTTCGCCTGCGCACCAGCCTATCCAGCGGTGAGGCGGCTTCCCTAACACTGACCCTGGGCGACCTGGTGCTCGACCTGCGCACCCGCCGACTTATGTTCGAGGGCCAATTTCTGGAACTCTCCGCCCGCGAATTTACCTTAATCGAAACCTTTATGCGCCATCCAAATCAGGTGCTGAGCCGTCAGCAATTGCTCGACTTGGTTTGGGGGTACGATTACGAACCGGGCTCTAATGTGGTGGATGTCTACGTCGGTTATCTACGTAAAAAGCTGGGTAATAAGGTAATTCAAACTGTACGCGGCATGGGCTACCGACTGGCCGTTTAGATAACTTGTTTAATTGGGTATTCGCTTAAGCCGGGATGATAGCAGGGCTTAGAATATAGAAGCTAGAAGCCAGGAGTATTGCTGTCACTACCTCCTAGCTCCTAGCTCCTGAATTCTGTTACCGAAGACTGTCCCGCTTTACGCGGATACTTGTTTAAATAACTAATTGTCAAGAATAAGACGTTTCTCATCCCCAACCTACGAGTTTCTTAGATTTCTGTAGTTATCTTAACGTTGGCGTGGGTCTACCCCAGGCTGATGTTGGTCTGAGGAGAGAGGGGGTATGTGCCGTGTTCTCATTGCTGAAGATGAGGCCAGAATTGCAGCCTTTATGGAAAAAGGATTGCGCCAGGCTGGATACATGCCCACTATTGCTTCCGATGGTGAAATGGCTATCAATGCAGCTTTGGCCCAATCCTTCCAACTAGTTTTGTTAGATTTGGGTTTGCCCAAGCGCGATGGCCAGGAGGTTCTGCAAACCCTGCGGGAACGAGGCATTACCTGCCCAATTATTGTGGTAACGGCCCGGAGTCTTAGTACGGCTAAAATCAGCGCCACCCAGGAGATGGCCGACGACTGGGTGAATAAACCATTTAAGATGAAGGATTTGCTGCAACGGATTGCGCGGCTGCTTCCTGCTAAGGATTAGGGGTTAGCCGGATGCACCCAAGGGAAAATGGCCGCATACCTCTAGTCTTTGTAACCCAAAGGAAATTGCCCCGCCCTGAGCAGATACCCCCCAACCTATTGAAAAGTTTTAGCCGCTAGCCGCTTCACTCCCGCCCTGAATTGTGGCCCACCGTGTATCCTATTCAGCAGCTTTGGGATTGAGAACCGCTATCCTGGGTGGAGCCGTTAGCCTAGCGCTGTGGAGGAAAGGCTATGTGTGGAATTGTCGGGTATATCGGCACTCGGGCCGCTACCGGAATTTTGATGGAAGGGCTGCGCAAGCTGGAATATCGGGGCTACGACTCCGCAGGCGTTGCAACTGTGCTAGAAGGCGGGCTGCACTGTGTACGGGCCAAGGGCAAGCTGCAAAATCTGCAAGATAAGTTAGACGGCTTTGATAACCCTTCCCGGTTGGGCATTGGCCATACCCGCTGGGCCACCCACGGCAAGCCCGAAGAGTACAATGCCCACCCCCATCGCGATGGCCAGGGCCGCATTGCCGTGGTGCAAAACGGCATTATTGAAAACTATCGAGAACTGCGAGAGGCGCTCAAGGCCCAGGGGCACGAGTTTGTCTCCGACACCGACACCGAGGTGGTGCCTCACCTGATCGCCAGCTATCTGCAGCAGGGCGATCAGGTCGCGGGGGATGTTCAGGGCCGCTCGCCCCTACTCGAAGCGGTGCGGCTGGCTGCTAAGGATTTGCAGGGTGCCTTTGCCCTGGCGATTATTTCTGCGGACTTTCCCGATGAGCTGGTGGTGGTGCGTCAGCAGGCTCCCCTGGTAATTGGCTTTGGCCAGGGCGAATTTTTCTGCGCCAGCGATACCCCCGCCCATTGTGCCCACTACCCCGCGCCGTGTTGCCCCTGGAAAATGGAGAATTGGCCAGCCTGACACCGCTGGGGGGTGTCGGTGTATAACTTTGCGGGGGGAGCGCCAGCGCAAGCACCCCATCACCCTCAACTGGAACCCCATCATGGTCGAAAAGCAGGGGTTCAAGCACTTCATGCTGAAGGAAATCTACGAGCAGCCAGGGGTAGTGCGCACGGCCCTGGAAACCTACATCAACAACAAATGGGATGCCGCTACGGCGAACACCACCCTTTCCCCAATCAGCCTGGGCCTGCCCGACGAGGTGCTAACCAATCTGGAGCACGTACAGATTGTGGCTTGCGGCACCAGTTGGCACGCCAGTTTGGTGGGCAAATATTTGCTTGAGCAACTGGCCGGGTTGCCGACCCTGGTGCAGTATGCCTCTGAGTTTCGCTACTCGCCTACGCCACTCATCCCCAACACCCTCACCATCGGCGTTACCCAGTCGGGAGAAACCGCCGATACCCTGGCCGCGCTCGAAATGGAACAAGCGCGCCGTGCCGCCCACCCCAAGGCCAGCTTCGCCCCTCGCCTGCTGGGCATTACCAACCGGCCCGAAAGCTCCCTGGCCCGGCTGGTACCCCACATCATCGACACCCACGCCGGGATTGAAATTGGCGTGGCGGCCACTAAAACCTTTACCGCCCAGGTGATGGCCTTCTATTTCCTGGCATTGGAGCTGGCCTACCGTCGCCAAACCCTCTCTAACCAGGCCATTGAGGCTATTCTCAACGGCCTCCACCAGTTACCGGCCTACATTGAACAGGTGCTGGAAAGCCAGGAACGCTACATTGAGGAACTCGCCCACGAGTTTAACGACACCCAGGACTTTATCTACCTGGGCCGGGGGATTAACTTCCCCATTGCCCTGGAAGGGGCGCTGAAGCTGAAGGAAATTAGTTACATCCACGCCGAGGGCTACCCAGCCGGGGAAATGAAGCACGGCCCCATCGCCCTGTTAGATGCCAAAGTGCCGGTGGTGGCAATTGCCATGCCGGGCAGTGTCTACGACAAGGTGCTGTCTAACGCTCAGGAGGCCAAGGCCCGCGACGCTCAACTGATTGGCGTGGTGCCCATGAACGACATTGATGCCGAAGATACCTTCGACAAGCTACTGCCGGTGCCTGCGGTAGATGAGTTGCTGTCTCCCATTGTGGCGGTCATTCCCCTGCAACTGCTGGCTTACCACATCGCCGCCCGCCGTGGGCTTGACGTAGACCAACCCCGCAACCTGGCCAAGAGCGTGACGGTGGAGTAGGACGGAAGGCGGAGGGCGGAGGACAGAAGGCGGAAGGCGGAGGACAGAAGGCGGAAGACGGAAGATGGAAGACGGAAGATGGAAGACGAGGGGTAGAAAGGAAATCCTTCGTCCCAGCGGCTATGATAAGAAACAGTCGATTGACATTTCTTAACACAGCCCATAGTGTTGCTCGCCTATGACTGCGTCTTCTCCCTCCTCTGGCGGTATTAAAGGGTTTGTAGAAACCCGCGTACTCCAGGGGCAACCGCTAACTTCAGAACTAACCGCCATTTTGTTGGTGTACTTTGTACAGGGCATTTTGGGGCTGGCACGGCTGGCCGTGAGCTTTTTTTTGAAGGATGACCTGGCCCTAACGCCTGCCGAGGTAGCGGCCCTAACGGGAATTGCCACCCTACCGTGGACTATCAAACCGGTTTTTGGCTTTATCTCCGATGGCCTGCCGATGTTTGGCTACCGGCGACGGCCTTACCTGGTGCTGTCGGGCTTTTTGGGGGCGGCCTCCTGGCTAGCGCTGGCGATGGTGGTGCAGTCAAGTTGGGGGCGATCGCCGCTATTACCCTCAGTTCTCTCTCGGTGGCCGTCAGCGATGTGATTGTAGATTCCCTGGTGGTAGAGCGGGCCAGGGGCGAATCTCTGGGCGAGGCGGGTACGCTGCAATCTCTGGCCTGGGGAGCGGCGGCGGTGGGCGGTTTGGTGACGGCTTACCTGGGGGGCCTTTTGCTACAGCAGGTCAGCACCCGCACGGTGTTTGCCATTACCGCCACCTTTCCGCTGATTGTGTCCCTGGTGGCCTGGCTAATTGATGAAGCGCCCGTTGAGGAGAAACCTTCCTGGTCGGTTATCCGAGGGCAGATGGGTCAGCTCTGGCAGGCCATCAGCCAGCGGGCGATCTGGATGCCAGCCCTGTTTTTGTTTCTCTGGCAGGCGACCCCCACTGCCGACGCCGCCTTCTTTTTCTTTACGACCAACGACCTGGGCTTTCAGCCAGAGTTTTTGGGGCGGGTGCGGCTGGTCACCAGCCTTGCAGCCCTGCTGGGCATTTGGGTGTTTCAACGGTTTCTGCGGACGGTGCCCTTTCGCACGATTTTTGCCTGGTCAACATTGCTGTCTAGCCTGCTAGGTATGACGATGCTGCTGCTGGTGACCCATGCCAACCGCGCCCTGGGCATCGATGACCAGTGGTTTAGCCTGGGCGATAGCCTGGTAGCTCACCGTGATGGGCGAAATTGCCTTTATGCCGGTGCTGGTGCTGTCGGCCCGGCTATGCCCACCGGGGGTAGAGGCCACCCTGTTTGCCCTGCTCATGTCCATTGTTAACTTGGCGGCGCTGCTCTCCCACGAGCTAGGGGCGCTGCTAACCCACTGGCTGGGCGTTACCGAAACCAACTTCGACCATCTCTGGCAACTGGTGCTGCTGACCAATCTCTCTACCCTGTTGCCGCTGCCGCTGCTGTTTTTGCTGCCTATGACGTCTTCCCAGACTCCCAGCGGTGAAGAGAATGCTGAGATTGTGTGGCAATCGCCCAACTCCAGCGATCCGGCTATCCTGCCCCATCCCCCTGACCGCATAGACCTTCCCGCCCCAATCGCCTCCCCCATCTCCCTCAGCGAAACCGACTAACCCCCTCTTCCCTTTTCCCTCCTCCCTCCTCCCTCTTCCCTCTTCCCAACTACCCCTATGACCACCACCTACCCCACCTCCACTCCCCCCGCTAAGTCCTACAACCTGGACGACTGGCGCAGCGGCTACCGCTCTCAATCCCAGGAATACAGCTACTGGATTAGCGACATCGATGGCACCATTCCCCCCGACCTGGAAGGCACCCTGTTTCGCAATGGGCCGGGGTTGCTGGATGTCGCGGGCCATCCGGTCAAGCATCCCTTTGATGGCGATGGCCTGATCAGCAGCGTGGCCTTTCAGAACGGACGGGCCTATTTCCGCAATCGCTACGTGCGTACCGCCGGGTATGTGGCCGAGCAGCAGGCCCAGAAGCCCCTGTACCGGGGCGTATTTGGCACCCAAAAGCCCGGTGGCCCTCTGGCCAATGCCTTTGACCTGACCCTCAAAAACATTGCCAATACCCACATCATCTACTGGGCCGACCGGCTGCTGGCCCTCTGGGAGGCCGCCAAACCCCACCGCCTCGACCCGGCAACCCTGGATACCCTGGGCCTGGATGACCTGAATGGGTTAATTGCCTCAGGCGGCTCCTTTACCGCCCACCCTAAAATCGACCCTGGCCACCACGGCCAGCCTCGGCTGGTAGGGTTCTCGGTGAAGCCAGGGCTATCCAGCAAAATCACCCTTTACGAGCTGGATGCTGAAGGCCAAGTAGTGATTCAGCACAGCCACAGCGTGCCAGGCTTTGCTTTTCTGCACGATTTTGCCATTACGCCCAACTACGCCATCTTTTTCCAAAATCCGGTTAGTTTTGGGCCGCTGCCCTACCTGCTGGGCTTCAAGGGGGCGGCAGAGTGCATTAGCTTTAATCCTAAGCAGCCGACTAAAATCCTGGTTATTCCCCGCAATGGCAAAGACCCCATGCAGGTAATTGATACCAACCCCTGCTTTGTCTTTCACCACGCTAATGCCTTTGAGCAGGATGGCCAGTTGGTAATTGATTCGGTCTGCTACGACCGCTTTCCTTCCCTGGAGGGCAGCCAGGACTACCTAACCGTGGACTTTGACCGCCTGCCCCCAGGGCAACTCTGGCGGTTTAGGGTGGATTTGGCCACGGCGACCGCCCGCGCCGAAACTCTGGTCAGCCGTTGTGTGGAGTTCCCTGCCCTGCATCCCGACCAGGTGGGGCGACCCTACCGCTACCTGTTTATCGGTGCGGCCCACGCGGCCCAGGGCAACGCCCCCCTGCAAGCCCTGCTCAAGCTCGACAGCCAAACCGGCCAGACCGACGTTTGGAGCGCCGCCCCTCGTGGCTTTATGGGTGAACCGCTGTTTGTACCCCGCCCCCAGGCCACTAGCGAAGACGATGGCTGGGTGATGGTGCTGATGTACGATGGCGATCGCCGCTGCTCCGACGTGGTGATTCTAGATGGACAGGCCATCACCGCTGGCCCCATCGCCCGCCTAAAGCTCTCTCACCATGTGCCCTATGGCCTGCACGGCAGCTTTGTACCGCAGTACTTTGGCCCCACTCTAGACTAGAAGCCAGAGCCGCCTGGCGACCCTGAGCCTGTCTTTCTACAGTGTTTTTGAAGCTAGTGAGGTACACAGATAACCCTACAATCCCCTAATTCTAGTAAACCGGCTGTACCTCACCAGGTAGGGAAGCACTGTACCAGGGTAAACAGTTCTTGCTTGAAAAGTGCGCTACTACGTTTAACCATTAGCCCTAGTCGTTTTTCGGCCCATACCTGGTGTTAGCGTCTGATCATGTGCATATTTGGCTGGCTCGCCCGGAGGATTGCCAGGATCCGGCCTTAATCGCCACCTATTTAGCCTGGCTAGATCAGGAGGAGCGCGATCGCTACCAGCGCTTCCGGTTTGATCACCATCGGCATACTTTTTTAGTCGCCCATGCGCTGTTGCGGAGCTGTCTGGCCCGGTATGGTCATACCCAGCCGCAGACCCTATCCTTACTCGCAATTCCCAGGGGCGGCCCGAGCTCATACCCGCGCCAGACCTACCGCCCCTACGATTTAACCTGTCCCACACTACGGGCTTAGCCGCCTGTGCGGTGACCCATTCACGATATTGGCC
>JAAUUR010000088.1 GCA_012031045.1 Leptolyngbyaceae cyanobacterium SM2_5_2 | reverse complement strand
GCTCCCGCTGCGCCAACTCGGTGCTCTTCCCGGGCTCGATCATCCCCGATCGACGTGGGTCGGCCCAAGTCGGTCAAGCTGATCGAAGAGGCGATCGCGCAGTTCTACAAGGCGCACCGCTTCCTGGCTCAATTCCTGAGCCGCCAGCCCAGCGGCCACCCCAAACCCGGCAATATTGGGCAAGGCTTGGGTACCCGCCCGTAGAGCCTGCTCCTGGTTGCCGCCGAGGATCAGCGGTAGCAGCGCCACCCCTGGCCTCACGTACAACGCCCCAACCCCCTGAGGGCCATAGATCTTGTGGCTGGATAACGACAACAAATCCACCGGTAACGTCTGCACGTTGATCGGCAACCGCCCGGCCACCTGCACCGCATCGGTGTGGAACAGCGCCCCGTGGTCGCGCACTACCTGCCCCAGCCGCTCAATGGGCTGTAGCGTACCCACTTCACTCTGGCCGTAGATAATAGATACCAGAACGGTATTATCCCGCAGGGCTTGGCGCAGATCATCGGGATGCAGCCGACCCTGGCGATCCACCGGCAGCCGCGTTACCTGCCAACCCAGTTGCTCAAGCTGCTGGGCCGGTTTTTCAATGGCCGAATGCTCCACCGAGGAAATAATCAAATGCTGAGGCTGGCGGTAGCGCTGGGCCACCCCCAGCAAGGCCAGGTTATCGGCCTCGGTACCTCCTGCTGTGAACAGAATCGCGTCATCTGGCGCACCAATGAGACCGGCCACCTGCGATCGCGCCTGCTCTAGCACCGTGGCCGCCCGGTTACCCCACTGATGCAGGCTGGATGGATTGCCCCACTGTTCCGCCATAGCCGACTGTACCGTGGCCATCACCTCTGGCCGAGGCGGCGTTGTGGCACTGTAGTCTAGATAAATTTGCATCAGTCCAAGTCTTTCCAGCCGTAAGGTTGCCTGGCCCATCCGTCCAACGTCCATCCTAGCAGGAGTGAGTCCGCCTACTGAGGGATAGGCATGGAAACCTGGGAGGGGGCGATTCGAGTGTTGGATGTTGGATGTTGGATGTTGGATGTTGGAGCCGACGGACCCAGGAAGATTAACTTTTATGGGGAAGCCGACCACTTTGATTGACAGGCGGCATACTTTGGCCATCTACAGCGACAGTCCTTGAAAACTCTGGCTTTTTAGTCGTCAGGGTGGGTGGTTGTGGTGCGGTAAATCCAGGGGAGCGGTAAGGTGATTAGCTTCCCATCGACGGTGAGGACTATCTCTGTTGACGGAGGCGTCATGTCGGCTGAGGTTAGCTCCGGAGGGGAGGGGAGGGCTGGGGCCAGGTCAGCCACTTGGTCGGCACCGACCTGCTGTAGGGCCATGAGCCAGGCCCAGCCACAATCGACCAGGCCGGCCACGGCCACGCCCCGATAGGTGGGTGCAAAAGGGCGCAGGCGGTTTACCCCTTCTCCCAGCAAAATGGTGGCTCCCCGCCAGTTACGGTTGCCCAGGTGGTAAAACCCCACGGCAATCTGCAAGATGCCCTGGTAAAAGGGCCTATCCACCGAGTCGGCCTCCATCCACAGGGCTTCGAGCACATCGTGGCAGTCGTAGTAGCGGCCCTGGTTAAACAGAGCAACGCCTTCAGCCAAGGGAGTATCTGAGCTAACAAAACCAGGCATAACCGAGAGAACTGGCACAGAACGCTAGTTCCATCCTAAGGCAGAGGTGGTATTCTCCACTGTGAGTGTGTGTGATGAGGAAACGTTGAGTATGGTAAGTTCTCCGGTACGGCCTGCGGGTAGTCTACCTGCAGAGCAGCGGCTCGATGACCGCTCTCAAGGATCTTTAAATGGTTTAGGGGGAAATGGTTTAGGGGGGCTATCGCTACCCAGCACCCCATTATTTGGTACTGATGGCATTCGCGGCAAGGCTGGAGACTTGCTGACCGCTCCCCTGGCCATGGAAGTGGGGTATTGGGCTGGGCAAGTGCTGCGGGCGCAGGGGTTGCCCCACGGCCCCATTGTCGTTGGCCAAGATTCTCGTAACTCTGGCCCGATGCTAGCGATGGCGCTGTCGGCGGGGTTGACCTCAGCGGGGTTGGATGTCTGGCATATTGGCCTCTGCCCGACCCCAACGGTGGCCTACCTGGCTGAATCCTGCGATACCCTGGGCGGCATTATGGTATCGGCTAGCCACAATCCGCCGGAGGACAACGGTATTAAGTTCTTTGGCCACGATGGCACCAAGCTCAGCAGCACCCTCCAGGGCCAGATTGAGGCGGCTCTGCGCGGCCAGACCGAAGCGCTAGATTGTCAGCCCAGCTCAACCTGGGGCCAGTGCTACTATCGTCCAGAACTGGTAAACCGTTACGTCAGCTTTTTGCAAGCACCCCTCTATCCCAGGCTCAACCTACAGGGCATGAAGGTGGTTCTAGATCTAGCCTGGGGCTCAGCGACTCGGCTGGCAGAGGCGGTGTTTCAGGCCACCGGGGCCGAGGTGATTGTGCTCCACGGTGTTCCCGATGGCGATTTAATTAATGTTGGCTGTGGTTCTACCCATCTGGATCCGCTCAAGGCCGCCGTTAAAGCCCACCAGGCTGACCTGGGGTTTGCCTTCGATGGTGACGCCGACCGGGTGATGGCCATCGATGCCCAGGGCCGGGTGGTAGATGGTGACTACATTCTGTATTTCTGGGGTAAGCACCTGCAAGCGCAGGGCCGCCTGCCCGACAACATCGTGGTCTCTACGGTGATGGCGAACCTGGGCTTTGAGCGAGCCTGGGAAAAGCTGGGCGGCACCCTAATTCGCACCAAAGTGGGCGACCAGTATGTTCACGCGGAAATGGTTAACCGGGGGGCAAAGCTGGGCGGTGAGCAGTCGGGCCACATTCTTTGCCACCACTACAGCCTGACCGGAGACGGCATTCTCACCGGGCTGCACTTGGCGGCGCTGGTGCAGAGCCTGGGAGGTTCCCTCTCGGCCCTGGTGGATCAGAGCTTCCAGACCTATCCGCAGCGGTTGCAGAATGTGCGGGTGGTGGATCGCGATCGCCGCCTCAACTGGCAACACTGCGGGCCTGTTCAACAGGCCATTGAGGCGGCGGAACAGGCGATGGGCCAGGCCGGGCGCGTTTTGGTACGGCCCTCTGGCACCGAGCCGGTGATTCGCGTCATGGTTGAAGCCCTACAC
Organism: Leptolyngbyaceae cyanobacterium SM2_5_2; assembly: GCA_012031045.1. Lineage (GTDB taxonomy): Bacteria > Cyanobacteriota > Cyanobacteriia > Phormidesmidales > Phormidesmidaceae > Nodosilinea. The sequence goes on along the minus strand of JAAUUR010000088.1, from coordinate 10,602 downwards.
CAGGAACTCGTTGATCACTGGACGCAGCATATTGCCAAGACGGTGACCCAGCACCTGGCCGGTTAAAACCAGGTCGCCACAACCAAGGTCGGCCCTCGCCCACTCCCTATAGGCCAGTTATAGGGATGAGCGGGGTAAAGCTGGCCTTGATTGTGGCCTAGGGGTTTGTTGGGTAGCCTTCAGGGGGTGGGAATTAACGGTGTGTTGGGTCGAGGCGATCGCGCAGACGATCCCCCAGGGTATTGACGCTTAGCACCGTGAGAAAAATCGCCAACCCTGGCCCCAGCACCAGGTACGGGGCACTTTCAATGTAGTTCTGGGCGTCGTAGAGCATGCGGCCCCAGGTGGGCACATCGGGCGGAAAGCCCAGCCCCAAAAAGCTGAGGGTCGATTCAGCCAGCAGGGCATTGCCCATCGCCAGAGTGGCGGCCACAATCACCAGGCCTATGACGTTGGGCAACAAATGCTGCCCCACCACCTGCCACGGACTGGCTCCCAGGGCGATGGCCGCCTGCACAAAGGAACGCGGCTTAAGGCTAAGAAACCCAGCCCGCACCAGCCGCGCCACGGCCATCCAGTTGAAGCCGCCGATCACCAGCACCACCAGGAAAAAGATGCCTCGCTCCGGCCCCAAGGCGTTGCGTACGGGTTCGCCAAATAGGTAAATCACCAGCAGCACCAGGGGTAACTGAGGCAACGCCAGGAATAGATCGGTGCCGCGCATTAAAAAACCATCGACCCAGGTACCACAAAATCCGGCTAGAGCCCCCACCAAAATTCCCACCCCGATTGACACAGCCATAGCCGCCATACTGACGGTGAGGGAAATACGCCCCCCTACCAGCAGCCGCGCCAGTTGATCTTGCCCCAGATCATTGGTGCCCAAGGGATGCTGGAGGGAGGGCGGCTGAAGCGCCTGGTTAAAGCTGATGGCCGTGGGGGAGATGGGATAAAGCCACGGCCCAAAACTGACCGTCAGGATAATTAAGCCCAGCAGCACCAGGGCGACCGTAGTAAAGTAATCTTGCCGCCACCAGGAGCACGATCGCCCTCGTGGCGGCTGATCTAAAGGGGGTAGGCCAGCCTGCTCCATCTCACTGACCATAGCGCACCCGTGGATCAATCCATCCATACAGCAGGTCGGCCACCAGGCTAAACACCACCACCAGCACCGCGTAGATAAAGGCAACGGCCATCACCACCGGGGTACTCGCCGCGATAGATGGCGTCTACTAGCAACGCCCCTATGCCCGGCACCCGGAACACCTGTTCCGTTACCAGAGAACCGGTAAAAATCGTGGGGATATCCAGGGCTACCAGGGTGATGACGGGAATCAGGGCATTCCGCAGCATGTGCCAGGTGACGATGCGCCAGCGGTTTAGCCCCTTGGCTGGGCGGTTCTCACATAGTTTTGGGATATCTCTTCGAGCATCGCGGCTCGAACAAAGCGCATCAGCACCGCCGTTTGAAACAGCACCAGCACCGCCACCGGCATGATGGACTGCTTAAGTAGTTGCCCCAGGCTAGCGGCATCTTGCACAATCAGGGTGCTGTCGTAGATAAAGGGCAGCCAGCCCAGCCGCACGCTGAACAGGATGATCAGCAGCAATCCCGAAAAAAAGGTTGGGGTAGAAAATCCCATAAAGGCCAGGGTTGTGATGGCCCGATCCACCCAGCTATCTCGCTTGAGGGCCGCGACGATGCCCAGCGGCAAGGCCAACGCTACGCTGAGGCCGTAGGCTACCCCAACAATCCAAAGCGTGGTAGGCAGGCGTTGGGCAATTAGGTCGCTAACCGGCAGACGGCTGGCAAAGGAATAGCCCAGGTTGCCAGACAATAGAGCCAGCGTCCATTTCACGTAGCGGATAGGAATTGGCTGATCCAACCCCAGAGAACGGCGAATGTTTTCCCGCACCTCCGGCGTAATGGCTGGGTTGGTGGCTAGATCCCCCAGGGGATTGCTGGGCGACAGAGCCAGAATCAAAAAAATTACTGCACTAATGGCTAGCAGCGTCGGAATGGCAAGGAGCAAACGCTTAACGGCATAGCCAAGCATAGGAAGCAGAGCACAGAGAGAACAATGTAGAACTTAAAGTCTAAGGTTTAATTTTTGAATTTGAACTTTGGCCCTCGGCGCATGGCCAAACTCGCTATCACCCCGCCCTGGGCGCTAATGCCGCCTTTGGGTAGGCGATGCGCTTATGGTTATACTGCTGCCAGACCTGGACAAAGACCTCAGCGATAACCGCCATGTGGTCACGGGTCAGGCCTGAATCCACCAGTTGATTATCCTTCCAGCGGGCGCGCAGAATGCGATTAACCATCGCCAGGGCTTCGTCGGGGGTGGCGTCTTTGAGGGAGCGTAGCGCCGCTTCACAGGAGTCGGCTAGCATGACAATACCGGTTTCTGGCGACTGGGGAATGGGGCCATCGTACCGGAAGTCGGCTTCGCGAACGGTGATGGCGGGATCTTGTTTGGCCATCTCCTGGGCCTGGTGGTAAAAGTAGCTAATTAGCATGGTGCCCTGGTGTTCTGGGATAAAGGCTTGCAGAGCCTTGGGCAGGCGACATTTGCGGGCCATCACTAAGCCCTCGGAGACGTGTTTTTTGATAATGGCCGCGCTTAGCCAGGGGTCGTTGAGGGTATCGTGCTTGTTGGGGCCACCCATCTGGTTTTCGATGAAGCCCAGCGGGTCGTGCATTTTGCCAATGTCGTGATAAAGCGTACCGGCTCGTACCAGTTCTACGTTGCAGCCCAGGGCGCGGGCGGCCGCCTCGGCCAGACTAGCCACAAACAGCGTGTGTTGAAAGGTACCCGGGGCTTCGGAAGCCAACCGCTTTAACATGGGCCGGTTGGGGTTAGACAGTTCGGCCAGCCGAATCGGAGTAATCAGGTCGAAGGCGTGTTCTAAGTAGGGACTCAAGCCTAGTGCCGCAATGCTCGACAGCACGCCGTATATACCCTGTAGGGCCGCACCGGCCAAAATCCCCGACCAGGCCGATAGCAGCGACACCGGATTCAAAATCAGCGTCAGCAGCAGATAGACCACCCCCTGAGTGAGGCCAATGCCGCCTCCCAGCAGGGCCAGTTCTTCGCGCGATCGCATCCGCCCCGCCAGCAGACTGCACACCAGCGCCCCGGCGGCCCCGGCCATGAAGGGAATGCCGGCCACCGGGGAACCAACCGGAATCAGAACCGCCAGCAGGGTTACCAGGGTGCCGCCTAGCACGGGGCCATAGAAATTACCGGCCAACAGACCAATGGCAGGCAAACCGTAGGCGGCGGCCCCAAACATTTTTAGGATGCCAGTGCTGACTACCATAGCCGTAATCAACACGTAGTCTTGCTGACGGAGATGCTGAGAACTCCAGCGCTCAATCAGCAGAAATAAACCGACACCGCCGCTGACCAGGGCCCCAAACAGAGTTAACCCCCAGTAGTTAAAGCGGCGCTGGCTGAGACCAAAATGATCGAGCAGCACAAAGTCGCTCTGGGTAATGGCTTCACTGGCCACCACAATCGTCTCGCCCTGACTGATTTCCACCACGACGGGCTCTACGGCCCCAGCCGCCATCTCGGCCTCTAAGCGAGTGCGCTCACTGTCTTCCACCAGGTTAGGCTGCAACGAAGCCCGCAACAGGTCAGTGGCTAGCCCCTCAATGCTATGGGGCACAGAGCCTTTAATTTGAACCTGAATGGCTTGCTCTAAAACCTCTGGCGGTAGCCCTGGCGGAATCCCCTGAGCCAGCATGCGCTCGACCACCTGACGGAGCCGCAACTGAGACTCTGTCCAAGCCTGGGGGCTTAATTCCAACAGTTTCAGATGGTCGCCACTGGGCTGCATCGGGTTGGCCCACAACGTTAGGTTAGCCTTAGCGTTCTGATAGCTTTGGCGGGCCTTGTCAACGGCGGCCAGCAAATCCATGAATTGTTGGGTAGAGCTACGCTGATGATAAGCCCAGAGTTCTCCCAGGGCTTTTTGTTGCTCAGGTAGTAGCGCCTGACCTTGAATCAGCGCTCCCAGGCTTACGTCACTGCGCCCACTGCCGGGGTTGGCTTCACTTTCAGCCATGGGAGCTACCAAGCTCCGCAGTTTAAGCCAGTCGGCGTCGTCGGATCGCCGTAGATAAGCCTGCACCGCTGTAGACAGGTCGCTCGTAGAGGCGTAGGGTAATGGGCCTGCTTCTCGTTTAATAGCCGTAACTTCAGCTGTCAATTCGCTGAGCGAGCGGAGCACCGTTTGATTAACCGCAGGGTCAATTTTGAGCATCCGCAGCGCCCCATTGCGGGCATCTCGGCGCTGCTGCTCGGTGGTTACTTCGTCTTCCACCGTGGTCGTTTCAGGTGCGTAAATAGTGGTCGGGGCGGAGCTACCCACCTGCAAGCCGGGCTGGTTGTAGAAACGCTGGCCTAAAACAGCCGTCAACGTCAGCGCTGTCAGCATAAAGCCCAGGCGTGGATGCTGAATCCCCCGCTGGCGTTTAGCGGCTCGGCAAGGCCCAGGGTGGCACTTGCCAGTGGCCAGGCCAGTTGTAGAGATAGGATCTGGGCCTACCTTTAATACCTGCCCATTAAACCTATGACCACGGGCCATAGACCTGGCACGCCAGCCTCTGGATCGTTCCGTTTTGGGCTCTGGTGCTGCTAATAGCCAACCCTCAACGGTTGCGACAAATTCTTTAATCGCTTTCATAGGCTAAGCAGGTTAAGATGCCGTAGGCAAAACGGTAATTAAAACGAGTTGCTCCTGCTGGGGTAGACGATACCAATGCCCGCAAAGTAAGCATCAGTCTCTAGCTATTATAGGCTGTCTGTGGGTTGGGCAAGGCCCCATAGCCAACTCCTGCCCAACGGCGGTATAACGCTTCGGCCAGTTGCTGGAGGTGCTCGGTATCGTGACCTTGCCAGCGCTCGGCCACCAGGGAAGATGACCAGCCATTGCCCCAGAGCGCCAGTGGCAGACCCGGCAGGCCCACCACCAGGCTAGCCAAAAGGCCGACCCAACTAATAGCCGGCCCGGCGTAGCCTCGGCTATGGGCCAGCTCTAGCGCCAGCAAAAACTGACCTTGCGCTGCCTGCACCAACGCCTGCAGTGGCCGCAGCGAGCCTGCTAGGGACTCAGCGGCTAGAGCCAAGAACTCGTACTCCTTCCCTGGGTGTTGGGACAAGCTAGGGATTTGACCCGTCAGCGCTTGGCACAGGCTGTGAAAGTAAGTTGCCAGGGTAGTGCTCAGGGCCGGGCTTAAACCCAAGTCACTGGCCCATCCCTGAATATTGGCCTGGCGATGACCGTAGCGATTGACCTGTAGCAAGAGGACTGGTGTGGCTACCAGCAGTACCGCCTCCGGGCTAACCGACGCTAAAGCCTGAAAGCGCTGAGCCCAGGGTAGGCCTAAAATGGGCTGCCCCTCAGCGCAGGTCTGGGCAACCGCTAAATACAGGGGCGGCCACGGTGCCATTGATCGGGCTGCCGAGGGCTGGACATTGGTTAACGGTTGGCTCAGCCACCACCAATCGGCGATCACAGGGCTGCTCAAAATGGCCGTAAACCCAGCGGGCGAAAGCCCATGTCTGTAAAAGTAGGTCATCGTCTTGTTAACCCAGGCCACCTTAGCCCACGCTCAACTTTGAAGTATAGGTCTATAATTTCTTCGTTTAGGCGAGTCACTACAGATCGTCCTGTTGTGCTGGTGCCGTTTTGGAGCTAGTCCTATGTCGCCTTCTGCTGGTTTACACATCCCTACGCCGTTCTGGCCTCAGAACGTTGCGCGGCTAGTTTGGCCTGTCGCTATGCTGACCAGCCTGGCCGTTGGGACAGCGGCCTTAGGTCAGCCTGCTCAACCGGCGACTCCGGTTTCCACCCCGGCTACTGCGGAGCCAACGGTACAGGGCGGACGCATCACTCGCCCAACCCTGCGGCTTGGCAGCCAGGGCGAATCGGTTAAGGAACTACAATCTATGCTAATGCTGTTAGGGTACTATCCTGGCCCCGTTTCAGGGGTCTATCAGGAAGACACCCAACAGGCTGTGCAGCGGTTTCAGCAGGCAGCGGCTATTACCGCCGATGGCATCGTTGGCCCAGCCACCTGGAGTCAGCTCTTCCCGACCCCCGTAGCAGAGGCTAACCCGCCTGGCCAGGGGGGCAGTTCTGCATCCACCGCTAGCCCGTCCCAACCCAGTCAGGTACCTGCTAGCTTGCCAACCCAGCCGACCACGCAGCCAGCCAACAGTCCCAGTAGTAGCTCGGCCAGTTCCTCGGCTAGCTTGCCAGTGTTACGTCCCGGCATGGAGGGGGATGCCGTTAGACAGCTGCAACGCCGACTGCAGGCTAAAAAAGTCTACACCGGGCCTGTAGACGGTATTTTTGGCATCCAAACTGAAGCCGCTGTTAGGGAAATCCAGCGCACCAATGATTTAACCGTAGATGGCATTGTTGGCCCGGCGACTTGGCGAGTGCTCCAATAGCCTGAAAGGCGACCGGGGTGAGTGCTAACCGAAGCAGGGAAATCTTGACCGGGAGGAGAGAGCAGGAGTCAGAATCCAGGAACTAGGCGGTAAGAGTGCGGCAGCTAGTTCCTAGTTAGCTTCCACCAGCCAGTTTGGAGTGGCTCCATAGCTCTCAATCAAGGCCGTACTGACATAGTCAAGCCGGGGAGATGTCTGAGCATCCTGCTTGATGTACATCATGTAGTTGCCCATCAAAAAATAAACGGCCATCAACGCCGCCGCCGAAGACGCTACCAGAAAGCCCGCCAGCATCAGAGAAAATTCCTGACCTTTGAGAGCCTGCTCCATTAAGCGCAGCGACCACGCCACTAGTGCAATAACAATAGCCAGGATGAGAAAAAGCATGGAAGTTAACGATAGGTTTTTAAACGCAATATTCTTGTGAGCCTATGTTGCGTATTGTAACAGGCTTTAATTTAACCCGCCTCACTTCCACAGAAAGAATTCGGATTTGACCATTGGGATGGTAATGATCCCGGCATTAGTCGGTCAATCGCACGGGTACCTGTTGGCTGTGCAGGTAGTGCTTCACCTCTGCTACGGTCAGTTGTCCGTAGTGGAGCAGGGAGGCTAGCAGAGCTGCCTCAGCCTGGCCGGCGGTGAGAGCTTCGTAGATGTGGTGACAGGTTCCCGCCCCACCGGAGGCAATCACCGGCACGGGCACACGGGTAGCGATGGTACGGGTGAGTTCAAGATCGTACCCAGTTTGGGTGCCGTCTGCATCCATGCTGGTGACTAGCAGTTCTCCAGCCCCACGCTCCACCATTATTTCGGCCCAGGCAATGGCATCTAGGCCGGTGTTGTCGCGCCCGCCCCGCACGTAAACATCCCAGCCGGGGTTGGCCGGGTCGGGCCGGCGGCGGGCATCAATGGCCACCACAATGCATTGAGAACCGAAGCGCTCGCTAGCCTCCTGCACAAACTCAGGCCGCTTAACCGCCGCCGAGTTGATGCTGACCTTATCGGCCCCGGCCCGTAACAATTTCTTAATGGCCTCTAAGGATTGAATGCCTCCCCCGACGGTCAAGGGAATAAACACCTGCTCGGCGGTTTGGTAAACCACGTCGTAGATGATGTCGCGGTCTTCGTGGGTGGCGGTGATGTCGAGGAAGACTAACTCATCGGCTCCCGCCTGGTTGTACGCCTGGGCCAGCTCTACCGGGTCGCCCGCATCTCGCAGGTCAACAAAGTTAACCCCCTTAACAACCCGACCCGCCTTGACATCTAAACAGGGGAGAATTCGCTTAGCCAGCATAGCTATTTATAACGCTAGGAGTAAAAATAATTTAGGCCACCCATTGAGGATATAAACCTGGCCCAGCCGCCGCCCCAGATATTATTGTCGCGGTAGATTTACCCTCTCACAATAGATCATTAGGGGACAAGACGCTGATACACTGTGACTTGGTTTTATCGTTGGATTTGCAGTTGGAGCCCTGGTTTGTTATGGGTTTAGAGATTGGCCAGAAAGTCAAAGTGTCTCGTCTCCGCGATCGGGTATCTAAGGAGGTTGCCGGTTACTTGGGCAAGAGCGGTATCATCAGCGAATTTAAGATGGTCGATGGTAGCGGCATTGGGGTAGTGGTGGAGTTTGAGGATAAATACGCCACCTGGTTTTTTGAAGACGAACTGACTTCGGCTTAGCTGCCCCAGGCCCATGTCTCTAATTTTCAATGGTTTCACCTTCTAAGCAGCCATGGCACAAATTTTGACTTTTCTCGGCCAGGGTGGTACTACCGCCCTGGCGATTGCCACGGCTAAGCAACTAGCCGCCTCTGGGCAGCGCGTGCTGCTGGTGGTTCAATCTGCCATGCCGGGGCCAGCTGTGCTATTGGGGCAAGCCCTGTCTGCGGAGCCAGTTCTCCTTGGCGATGGGTTGTGGGCTGTGCAGCTCCATACGGCCACCCTGCTGCAAAAAAGCTGGCAAGCGTTGAAGGAGCTAGAGGCTCAGTACCTGCGGACGCCATTCCTGACTGCCATTTATGGGCAAGAACTGGGGGTGCTGCCGGGTATGGATAGCGCCCTGGCCCTTAACGCCCTGCGAGAGTATGACGCCAGTAGTAGCTACGATGCCATTGTCTACGCCGGCAGCAGCTCCATGGAAACCCTACGCATGCTAGGCCTGCCAGAAATTTTAGATTGGTATATTCGTCGCTTTCGGGGTGTATTTCAGCAGTCTGACCTGGGGCGAGTGCTGTCCCCCTTTATTCAGCCCATCGCCGCCGCCGTGCTGACCGGCGACTGGGGCGGAGGGGATATGCTCGATCAACCCACTGGCCAAATGCGCTCCTTGCTAGAACAAGGGCGCGATGCCGTGAGTGACCCCAACCGGGTACTGGCATTTTTGGTGACAACTCCGGCGGCTGACGCCGTGGCTACAGCCCGTTATCTGTGGGGCAGTGCCCAGCAGATTGGGCTGACGGTGGGCGGTGCGTTCATTTACAACGGTCAGCTAGGCCCAGAGCAGGAAGGGGCCTTTGCGCCGCTGCCACACTTTAATACGCCCAGCTTGCAGGAGCGGGGTTGGGAGGGGATTATGGCCACCTTGCCCGACCCTCAGACCATCGCCGCCCACGCCACCCGCTCCACCCTGATTGACCGCGCTAGTAAGACTGTCATGCTGTTTTTGCCCAGCTTTGACAAGGGCCAGGTTAAATTGACCCAGTACGGCCCAGAGGTTACCGTGGAAGCCGGTGACCAGCGTCGCAACCTGCTGCTACCACCAGAGCTTCAGGGCCGCTCGGTAACGGGGGCCAAGTTTCAAGACCAGTATCTGGTGATTTCCTTCGGCTAGAGAAAATGGCCAGTCTGCGGCCTCAGCTCGGCATAATAGAGCAAGGCTTTGATGTAGTTAGTAGATAGGTCGCGTCATGGTTGAACAATCGTCCCCTGTGCCAACGGACGAGGCTAGTCCCGAAAATAATGATGCCCTGACCTCTGCGGCAGAGGCGTCGGGCAGTGCGGCCCGTCAGTTGCTGGGTATGAAGGGGGCCAAGGCTGGAGAAACCTCCATCTGGAAGATTCGCCTTCAGCTGATGAAGCCGATTACCTGGATTCCCTTGATCTGGGGTGTGGTGTGCGGGGCGGCCTCCGGCGGCCAGTATCGCTGGAGCCTGGAATCCGTTCTGATTGCCGCCGCCTGTATGCTGATGTCTGGCCCACTGATGACGGGCTACACCCAAACCCTGAATGACTTTTACGATCGCGACATTGACGCCATCAACGAGCCCTACCGCCCAATTCCCTCTGGGGCCATTTCCATCCCCCAGGTGATTTCCAGATCTGGGTGCTGCTCGTAGCGGGTATTGCCGTGGCCTACGCTCTAGATCGTTGGGCCGGTCACGACGTTCCCACCCTGACGGCCCTAGCTGTGGGTGGAGCTTTTGTGTCCTATATTTACTCTGCTCCGCCGCTGAAGCTGAAGCAAAATGGCTGGCTGGGTAACTATGCCCTGGGGGCTAGCTACATTGCTCTACCCTGGTGGGCTGGCCACGCCCTCTTTGGTGACCTAAGCTGGAGGATTGTGGTTCTCACCTTGCTGTACAGCCTGGCTGGGCTGGGCATTGCCGTGGTGAACGATTTTAAGAGCGTGGAGGGCGATCGCCAGATGGGGCTCAAGTCTTTGCCGGTGATGTTTGGCGTTACCGCTGCGGCCTGGATCTGCGTGCTGATGATCGATGTCTTTCAGGTGGCGATGGTGGCCTATCTGATGGGCATCCATCAAAATCTCTATGCTGTTCTGCTGGTGCTGCTGATTATTCCGCAAATTACCTTTCAAGACATGTATTTTCTCCGCAGTCCCCTGGAGAACGATGTGAAATATCAGGCCAGTGCGCAACCTTTCTTGGTGTTAGGTATGCTGGTTACCGGATTGGCCCTTGGCCACGCTGGGATTTAGGTCGATCTAGGGATGGAGGTTTTGATCATAATGGCTCAATCGTGGTTGTCCTGGCTGTTTAGGCATTCTGAGGCTGACTCGGCCACTCCTCACACCAACTATTCGAGAACGGCGCCAACTCAGCCAGCCCAGCGGCCAAACGCAGCGTCAAGTCGCGCCCGTCGCCGCCCAGCCAGGGTTCGCCCCTAGGTTGCC
>JAAUUR010000087.1 GCA_012031045.1 Leptolyngbyaceae cyanobacterium SM2_5_2 | reverse complement strand
CGGGGGTTGCATCGGGCGAGTTACAGGGGGGGGAGAGGGCAACGTAACCGATGGTGAAGATTGCGATGATGAGAACTCAGGCTGGGGCACAGAGGCAGAACCAGGATCAAGGGCTGGTCTAGCACTGGGGCTGGTAACGTGAGCGCTACCGGGCACCGGGGCCAGATAGTCTGCAGACGTTTTAATCGCCTCTTCAGGTTCCTCAGGCTCGGCTATTTCAGCAGCAGCAATACCGCTACCAGTTAAACCCAGGCTTCCTACTAAAACCGCTATCCTTAACCACTCTAGGGAGAGAAATTTAGCGCTAGCGTGAGCCTGCCGATTAGTTCTTATAGATCTGTTTTTATCATTCACCATAGTTAATCGCTACGCATTGTAGCCTAAAGTCACTTCACCCGGTTTAACTTCCAGGTCAATTGAGTCGGCGGGAAGATGGGACTGGAGGTGCACTCGCAGATTACCCGCCCCCCCAAGACCTCTCACTTCAGCCAAACGATCGTTGACAACAACGGTTTGGCCCAGGTGGGTCATCTTAGCTTGATAGGCCGCTAAGAAGGCCGAGTCACCCTGGTTCTGCCAGAAGAAATACCCCTGGAGCAGACCGTAAAGGGCAACGGCGGCAATGCCCTCCAAGGTATTCAAAGGACTAAACCCCGCTTCCGGTTGAATTAGCTGCTGGAGAGAAATTCCCGTGGGCGGCACCGGATTAAAGCTGTTTAAACCTAGTCCAATGACCGCTTCTTTGATGCAGCAGTTGGCCAGCCGAGTCTCGACCAGCAGCCCACCCAACTTTTTACCGTTAGCTACCAGATCATTAGGCCATTTCACCTGCACCGGTAGGCCCAGGTTCTCTAAGCTGGTAGCCACACCCCAGGCGCTAGCCAGGGTTAAAAATGCGCTGCGCTGGGCCTCTAGCTCTGGCCGCAGCCCCAAAGATAGATATAGCCCGCCCGGTTGAGATAGCCACTGGCGGCCCCACTGCCCCCGGCCCGCCTGCTGAGTAGCGGCCATCAGCACTGTGCCAGCCGGTGCCCCCGCCGCCATCATGGTGGCTAACTCCCGATTGGTAGAGTCGATTTGCTCTACCCAGTGAAGCTGAAACCTAGGCCGCAAGGCCAAAAAATCTGGCGCTACCCCCAACTCTTGAGGCGGCTGAGCAAGCATTTGGTACAACGTGTCTAGATTCACCCCAGCTCAGCTCTTTAAGTCACGGCTTGGCTCAGTCGTAATTCACCCTAACACCTCAGTAATTTCCTTGAGAAAGCTAAAGCGGGAGCCTAACGGAACTTGATGAAGCTGGGTAACGCCTTAATCATTCCTCTATATTTGAGCCACCGGATTTGAGCCACGGGTTGGAGGGGCAGGAGATAGGGGTTAAGAGGGGGGGAGGCTTAGGTTTTCTCTAATAACCAACGGAGATGAGCCTGAAGTTGGGTGTTGAGCTCGATGCGGGTTTGGATTGTATGACGGGCGGCCTGGCGCAGGGCCTGCATGGCGTTGGGATGCTCTAGAGCGGCTTCGACCTGCTGGGCGATCTCCGCTGGGGAAAAGAAGTCTACCAGCCAGCCATTCTCCCCATGGTGAATGAACTCCTGCACCGGCTGCGTACTGGAGGCAACCACCAAACATCCCGTTGCCATCGCCTCTAGCATCGACCACGACAGCACAAAGGGGCGGGTCAAATAGACGTGGACAGAGGAGGCTTGCAGCACCTGTAAGTATTCGTTGTAGGCCAGCCAGCCGGTAAAGTGCAGGCGCGATAGATCCAGGTCAAGGGACTGCAACATCTTGTTTTTGCAGGATTCTCCCGGCGGCAGAGGCTTACCGTAGGCGACTCGATCCTCTCCAACCACCACCGCATGGCAGCGAGGGCGGCGCTGTTGCAGCAGGGCAACGGTTTCCATGAATTGCGGAAAGCCCCGGTAGGGCTCCATGCCCCTGGCAACGTAGGTCACCAGTTCATCCACCTGGCTTAAATCCAGCCCCAGGCGCGGTAGCACTAGCTTAGCCCCTGGCTGGGGTCGAAAATAGCTGGTATCAATACCATCATGGAGAATCGTCAGCTTGGTGCGAAACTCCAGAGGAAACTGCTGCCACTGCCAGAGGGTGGGGGTGAGACCGCGATCGCAGGCATACAAGTCCTGCAAAATTGGCGCGTTCTTGATGCGAATACTGGCTTCGGTATCCGCATCGAGGGGATCCATCGGGTCAAAGTCAGAGTCGCTGCCGTGGGCGTGGTAAAACCACTCAAAGTAGCCTAAATACCGAGTTCTTGGGAATATATCCTTGATAAATAGCCCTGGCCCCCAGCCCACATGGGCATACACCACATCCGGGTAAAATCCCTGAGTTTGAAGCGGTTGCAGTGCCCGATACACCCCCTGGCCATGCAACACCGCCTTCTCCAACGGACGCACGTAGCGGTGGGTTTCCGCCGCTGGTTCTCGGCTCACTTGATAGAGGAGTTTTTGGACACCCGGCAACTCTCCCTGCTCGCGGGTGGTGCCAAACACCACCCGGTTGGCCGGGTTCTGCCCTAGGGCTGCCGCCAAGTGACGAAACTGAGCCGGAAAATTAGGATGCAGGAAGAGAATATTCATTGGGCTTTAGGGCTGTCGCAAGCGTTAGGTTCAAAATTCTGCTGGGGCACAGTCGCACCAGCCATACCCCGTAGGGTGCATCCGCGCCAGCGATGCACCCGATCACATTACGGGTCGATAGCGTTCCTAAAGTAGATGAAGCCCTGAATGCCGAAAAAGCACCATCAATAATCGGTGCCATTCTCAACGGTAACTCAGAGAGTTGACCTATAGTGAACGTATGGAACGTGTAGAACTCAGTCGAATTCTCGATATAGCCCTATGGTTTTCTTTGGTTTAGGCAAAGGCAAAAAACTGAAATGCCCTCCCCCGACGAGGCGCTGGCCGGACGGTCTACCCCCATGCCCGTGCCCGACCAGCATTATGTGAACGGCAACTCCCTAACGCCACCCTTTCCAGCTGGTATGGAGCTGGCCATGTTTGGCATGGGTTGTTTTTGGGGCGCAGAGCGCAAATTCTGGCAGCAGTCTGGCGTTTACTCTACCGCTGTGGGCTATGCGGCTGGTTACACCCCCAACCCCACCTATCAAGAAGTCTGTTCTAGCCTAACCGGCCACAACGAAGTAGTTCTCGTTGTCTTTGACCCTCAAGTTGTGAGCTATGAGCAGTTGCTCAAAGTCTTCTGGGAAAGCCACAACCCCACCCAGGGTATGCGCCAGGGCAACGATGTGGGTACCCAATATCGCTCTGGCATTTACGTCTATTCCGATAGCCAGCGTCAGCAGGCCGAAGCCTCCCGGCAAATGTACCAGCAGGCGCTCAGCACGGCGAGCTACGGGGCCATTACCACGGAAATACTCGATGCCCCAGAGTTTTACTATGCGGAAGCCTACCATCAGCAGTATTTAGCCAAAAATCCCAGCGGCTACTGTGGCCTGGGTGGCACTAATGTGTCCTGCCCGGTGGGCCTGGCCGTGGAAAGTTAGGGGGAAGATAGAAGGCAGAAGGCGGAAGGCAGAGGGCAGAGGGCAGCTAGGCCGACTTCTGAATGCCTCAAAACCAAATGGTCATGGCTTCCGTTGATACCCCTCTGATCGGCTAAGGTGTTGCTTCCAGTGGTTGGCTATGGCTATTTCCATCGCTGAGTTGATTGGCTGGCTAGAAGCCTGGGCCAACCCAGCCTGGCAAGAAAGCTGGGATAACTGCGGCTGGCAAATTGAGCCAGGGGTGCTGGACCAACCAGCACAGGTGCTAGTTTGCTTAACCCCCACCCTGGCTGTGATGGAGGAAGCCCTGGCCCTGCGAGGGCAAGGCGTTCAGGTGAATCTAATCCTGGCCCACCATCCCCTCATCTTCAGCCCCCTTAAATCTGTCGTTAAGGGTGACCCGGTAGGAGAGATGGTGCGGCTGGCGATTCTTCGCTCGATTGGGGTTTACAGTGCCCACACCAACTTTGACCAGGTGCAAGACGGCACGGCCGATGTGCTGGCCCAGTTATTAGACCTACAGAACCCAGAGCCGGTGGTGCCCACTCAGCCCGGCCTGGGCTACGGGCGGGTGGGGAACTTGCCTGATCCCGCTAGCTTGCAGGCTGTGCTGACCCAAATTCAGACGTTGCTTTCCCCGCCGCGCCTGCTTTACTCACCAGCGGCTAATTTGCAGCAAACCATTAACCGGGTGGCTGTGCTAGGAGGCTCTGGAGCCAGCTTTTTGGAGGCCGTAGCTAAGACGGGGGCACAGGCGTACCTGACCTCAGACTGTAAGTTTCACCAGTTTCAGGAGGGGCGAGATCGCCACCTCGTACTCATTGATGCCGGGCACTACGCCACCGAGCGCCCCGCCTGCGCAAAGTTAGTTGAACGGGTACGACAGCAAGGGGCAGCTTGGGTACAGCTTAGTGGGCAAGATGAAGACTTTCGGCAGTTTTGGCAATCCGGCACTGGGCATAGTGGCCTAGGGTAGGGTCAATTACTCCCAGCCGCACTCCTAGCCGTAGTTCCTGCCTGGCTGCCAAGCCCTGTAGCCATTTCAGCTTCAGCGGATAGCCGTTTTTAAGCACTAATCAATGGTGTGGCCCTGGCTTTGAAGTCGGCCTTAATCAGCGCATTGACGGCGGCTTCGGGATCCTTAACGCGAAACTGAGCCCCAAACGGACAAACTGGCGCTGCTGGTTAGCCCCAATCACCGCAATCACGGGCACACGGGCATATTTGGGGTCATCCCCCTGGTTGCTGCGGATGACGTTGCGCAGGCGGTGCTGCTGTTCGATATCTCCGGCTAAGCGCGGATCGAGTTCGACCATGACCATGCGTACGTCTTCGATGGGTTCAGCATCGTCAATGATGAACTGCACCCGGTCGTCGCGGCGATCAACCTTGCCCCAAATCATCAGGCGGCGATCGGCAATAATGTGCTGACCAATGCGCTCAAAGGACTTGGGAAACACCACCGCCTCTGACTGGCCGGTCAGGTCTTCAAGCTGGACGATGGCCATGCGATCGCCCTTCTTGGTCACCACCGGCTTTACCCCAGCCAGCAGCACAATGGCGCTGAGAGTAACATTGTCGGGTTGCTCGTGCAGTTCTGCCAGGTTAATCGGGGCCAAAATACGAGCCGAGCGCTGCACCGCCTTCAGGGGATGGTCAGAAATGTAGAAGCCGAGAATTTCCTTTTCCTGGCGGAGTTTTTCTTGGGGGTCAAAGTCGGCCACTGCGGGCGCCTTAGGGGCCGTTTCGTAGCCGTTGGCTGGGGTCGTAGACTGGGCATCGCCACCCAGCATCATGTCAAACAGGTTGCCCTGGCCAATTTCGCGATCCCTGGCCCGCCCTGGGCCCAGTCAATCACCAGATCCAAATCCTGCATCAACTGGTTGCGATTGGGATTAAGGCGATCCAGCGCCCCGGCCAAAATCAAAGATTCCAGGGCCCGACGGTTGACAGCATGGAGATCCACGCGATCGCACAGTTCCGCTAAAGACTGGAACGGCCCATCAGCCTCACGATTTTTAAGGATGCACTCAATGGCTCCCAGACCCACATTCCGCACGGCGGATAAACCAAACAAAATGCTCTTGCCTTCGGGGGTAAAGTCCACCAGGGAGCGGTTGATATCTGGCGGCAGCACCTCAATGCCCATTGCAACGCAGTTGGCGATGTGCATCTGCACCTTATCCTGATCGCCGCTGTTGGAGGTGAGCAGCGCCGCCATGTATTCCACCGGGTAGTTGGCCTTCAGGTAGGCCGTCTGAAAGGTAACAAACCCGTAGGCGGTGGAGTGAGATTTGTTGAAACAGTTAGCGGCCACCTGCCCGTTGGCCAGCATAAAGTTGTGATCGTGAGCTACCCCAATGTCATACACCGGCTGCACGCCCAGAGACTGACGGCTAACAATTCTGGCCATACCACTGACACTCCAACAAATCCTGCCGCTGACGCTAGCGCCTTAACTATAGCGCCTTTGCTCTCGGCTCCTGAATACCCAATGCCAGAAATAGCCACCCGGTTGGTAGAAGGTCGCAACCCTAATCAGTCCAGAACTCTTGTTCACCCTCCCCCACTTCCCCCACTTCCCCCGCCCCAAGTGAGGATATCCGTCTGCCCCTGGATAGAACCCGGTTCAATCCCACGTTACACTGTAGGAAAGCCGTCTTTGGGCACCTTCGGTCTATGAGCTTAGAGATTAAAGCCGTGCAGGCACCCTACTATGGCGATGCAATGTACCGCACGCCACCCCCAGATTTGCCCCTCCCTGTTGTTGAAGGAGCGCATTGTTTACCTGGGGCTTCCTCTATTTTCCGGGGATGACGTGAAGCAGCAGGTGGGTATTGACGTAACTGAACTGATCATTGCTCAGTTGCTTTACCTGCAATTCGACGATCCCGATAAGCCCATCTACTTCTACATCAACTCCACCGGCACCTCCTGGTACGACGGTAATATGATCGGTTACGACACCGAAGCCTTTGCCATCTGCGACACCATTAACTACATCAAGCCGCCAGTGCACACCATTTGCATTGGCCAGGCGATGGGCTCGGCGGCGGTAATTTTAGCGGCGGGTACCAAGGGCTTTCGGGCCAGCCTTCCCCATGCTCGCATTGTGCTGAACCAGCCTCGCAGCGGTGCCCAGGGGCAGGCTACGGACATTGAAATTCGGGCTAAGGAAGTGATCGACAACAAGCGCTCCATGATGGAGATTTTGGCCAAAAATACTGGCCGCAACCTGGAGCAGGTGATGCGCGACTCCGACCGGATGTTCTATATGAATCCGCAGGAAGCCAAGGAATACGGCATCATCGACCGGGTGCTGGAAAGTCGTAAGGAGTTGCCCAAAGTGCCTGCTGGTATACCTGGCTAGGCGTCATCACGTGTTGTGTTGCGGGCAGAAATTTCTGCTCAATTTAAGAACCTCTACTGCTTACTCGTTTTAAGGTTGAAAGAGCGCTATGCCCATCGGTACCCCAAAAGTTCCCTATCGGCTGCCCGGTAGCCAGTACAGTCAGTGGATTGACATCTACACTCGCCTCAACCAGGAACGGATTATCTTCCTGGGTCAGGAAGTCACCGATACGCTGGCTAACTCCATTGTGGCGGCCATGCTATATCTCGACTCTGACGACAACACCAAGCCCATTTATCTCTACATCAACTCCCCCGGCGGCTCGGTTACAGCGGGTATGGCCATTTACGACACCATGCAGTACATCAAGTCTGATGTGGTCACCATTTGCCTGGGGCTAGCGGCGTCGATGGGAGCCTTTTTGCTGGCGGCGGGTAGCCCCGGCAAGCGCCTGGCCCTGCCCCACTCGCGAATTATGATTCACCAGCCCATGGGCGGCACCGGGCGGCAGCGCCTCCAGGCCAGCGATATTGCCATTGAGGCCAAGGAAATTTTGCGGGTGCGCCAGGAACTGAATGAAATGATGGCTCGTCATACCGGCAAGCCCATCGAGCAGATCGCGAAGGATACTGACCGCGACTACTTTATGTCGGCAGAAGAGGCCGCCGCCTACGGCCTAATTGACCGAGTGATTGAAGATCGCAACCAGGAACTCACCTCGGCGGTGCCCGCGACGGTTTAAACCGGCATGTTTGAGTGCACCATTTTTGCGTAGAGTTGGCAGAATAGGGGCAACCCCCGCCCCTTAGGGTTTACTCATTATGGCTCTGGCGCATCACTACCGCATTCTGGGTTTAAGAACTGGAGCCAGCTTTGGCGATGTCAAGCTGGCTTATCGCAATTTGGCCCGCCTGTATCACCCAGATGTGAATCCGGGCGATCACTTGGCTAAGGAAAAGTTCATTCAAGTTACCCAGGCCTATCAGGCCCTGGCGGATGCTTTACCGCAGTCCACCGTTAGGGTAAAAGCTCAGCCCTCCCCCTCTGCCACCTGCAAAACCGGGAGCGATCTCCCCCGCTCTGCCTCAACCCACCCCCCCCCAGCGGACGGCTGCCCCTCAGGCCAAAGCCCCATCCACTGCCCCCAAAGCCCCTGACCTTAACATTAGCCACCCCCCGGATTGTTCTGAGGCCGATCAGTCACTCAAGCGATCGGGGTTTCAGCAGTTGCAAGACCTCTTTCGCAGCCAGCGCTACCCCCAGAGCCGTAGCCCTGGTGGAAGGGTTCGGCCCACCGCTTCCCCAACGACCCAGAAGTCTGCCAGTGGCACGCCATTACCTACTACCGCTGGGGCCATTACTCCCTTAAGACAGGCCATTGGCAAAAAGGCCGAAGCTTGCCTGAAAAAGGCCTGGCGATTAGACCCCCAGAATAAATCCCTGCGGCAGTCCCTCCAGCAGGAATTTCAGCGCCTGGAGGAAATCCGCGATCGCCCCATGGCCCAGGCCCAGTAAAGCTAGCTACAGACCCGAATTTTTGCCAGAAACCCGTTGCCTTAGCGCTTAGCGCCTAGAACTTACTAGCCCCAAGCCCCCTTTGCTTAATAGTTGTCAGGAGGGCGTTGTGGCCCTAGGCCCAACGCTCCGGCCATTAGACCCTGGCGGCAAGGTAACCTGTGCATCTGGTGACGGATGCACAGCCTTGCGCAACCCTGGTAGACTGCTGCGATTTTGCACCAGCACAAAGGCCGCAATGGCCAGTAAGAAGTAGCCAAATCCCTTTTGGAGTTGCTGCGCCGAAACCACCTGGGCCAACTGGGCACCAATCACTGTGCCGCAGGCGGCCAGAAACGTAAAAGCTGCAGTTAGCGGCCAATCCAGGGAAATATGCCCTACGTAGCCCAGCAGTCCGGCGGCAGAATTGCAGGCAATAATCAGCAGTGAGGTGCCGATCGCCTGCCGCATGGGGAGCTTGCCCAGTAGCACCAGCGCTGGCACAATGGCAAATCCACCACCCACTCCCACCAGCCCCGTCAACACACCAACGGCCAGCCCTTCGGTCATCAGCCATAGCCAGCAATACCGGCAGGTGGGTTTGAGGTATGGCCCAGCGTTTAGCTCATCCGCATCACCCGGCTTGGCGTAGACAGAGCGATAGATCATCAACCCAGCGGCCAGCAGCATGGATAACCCAAACAGCGTCATCTGAAAGGTGCTAGTGACCCAGGCTAGGATGGCCAACCTGGCTCCTAAAGAAGCCCCTAGCATAGTGGCCGAGCCAAAAATTGCGCCTATTTTGAGGTTCACATGGCCGCGCCGGGCATGGGGCAGGCTGCCCAGCAAGCTCACGGTGCCTACAATGATGAGGGTCATGGCGATCGCGGTTTAGGCTCAACCCCCATCACATAGACTAAGACGGGTAGGGCCAGTACCGACCCACCACCGCCCAGCAACCCCAGACTAATACCAATGCCAACCGCCAGTATGTACCCAATCAGCCAGAGCATGGGGTTATCTCCACCGCTGTCCAGCACGCTGGTTGTAGGGGAGCCGAGCTAGCAGCATCGCCATGGCGCAGGTATTGGTGAGTCCGGCAAAGACCAGACCAGCCCCGACAAAGCCACTCAGCACTAAGAACCCTGGTGATACTACGGCTCCTAAGATGGTGCCAATCAGGACTAATGAGCCAGCCACAATTTGCACCTGGCGAAACAGGCTAATGGGCGAATTTTTGTCCTTTTCAACGGCGTAGCCTGCATTTTTCCAGGTGGGGATGCCGCCCTGTAAATGGGCTACCGTCGGAAATCCCGCCGCCAAGCACTGCTGGGCCGCCTTGGCCGAACGATTTCCCGATTGGCAATACAGCACAAGCTGCTTTCCTGCGGTGGGGCGAAGCTGCTCAGAGTTAAAGCGCGATAGCGGTTGTAAAACGGCATCGGGAATCCGCTCAGTGGCGTATTCGGCAGGTTCTCGCACATCGACGAGTAAAATCGAGTTATTCTGCAAGCCCTGGTGGAGGGTTTGGGCATTTATGGCTTGCAGTTGCATGTCGTTGGTCAAGGGCATCATAGTTCTCCAATGGGTAAGACAACGGTTACGACTGGGTTAGGCCGCCGTGACGGCTAATCGGCCACACTGCTCATTAGCGGGCAAGGCTTCCATAATCTTTTGCGGGTTGGGCAAATCCAGCGAGTCCATAAATTGAATAAATTCCTCACTGTTGCGGCCTACAAAGCGAGGATTCCAGCGTTTTTCTTCGGCCACGGATGACACCGTATGGCCTCGGTAGTCGTGGCCGGGATAAATCAGGGTGGCATCGGGCAGCGTCCAAATCTGCTGAGTTACGGAATCAAATAAGGTGCCGGCATCGCCACTTTGAAAGTCGGTGCGCCCACAGCCCCGAATCAGTAAGGCATCCCCTGTCAGTAAATGGGTACCGTTGACCAGGTAGGCCATGTGGCTATCGGTATGGCCAGGGGTGGCAATGGCCTGCACGGTAACGGCCCCAATCTGGAGCGTTTCTCCGTGGTGAAGGGCGAGATCGGCGCAATCGACCTGGGCTCCCGCTGGCACCACTCCCAGGCAGCCTGTGGCCGTTCGCAGTTGGGCCGTGCCGGTGATGTGGTCGGCGTGTACGTGGGTTTCTAAGCAGTAGCGCAGGGTTAAGCCCAGCTCTTGTAGTAGCTTCAGATCGCGCTCAACTTGCTCAACGACCGGATCAACCAAAACGGCCTCTGAAGACGCTGGATCAGCGATTAAATAGGTGTAGGTACTGGTGTCTCGATCAAATAGTTGACGAAATAGCATGGCTTGGCCTCCAATCTAAACTATCTAATAATATAGCTATATAAGAATATAATACAATAAAGTCATTACGTCTAATCACCCTTCGAGTTCGAACTATGTCACAGATTCCTACCTCCGCGCTGGCTCAGGTGGCCGACTATTTCAAGGTTTTGTCGGAGTTGAGTCGGCTACAAGTGCTGTGTGTCCTCAAAAGCGGGGCGAAAAACGTCACCGAAATTATTGAGGAAACCGGCCTGGGGCAGGCGAACGTGTCGAAACACCTGAAAATTTTGGCCCAGGCTGGCATTGTCAAACGGCAGCCCCAGGGCGTCAGCGTTTACTATCACCTGGCAGACCCGATGATTTTTGACCTCTGTGAGTTAGTCTGCCAGCGGCTAGAGGTTCAACTGCACGAGCAGGCGCAGCAGGTTAAAACGCTGCACCAACTGCGCGCTAATCCGTAAACCACCTGTACCGAGGTTCTAGCCCAGGCTGATGGCCACCTTCCCCCGTACCTGCCGCTGTTCCAGGGCACGAATGGCCGCTGGGACCTCGCTCAAGGGATAGGTGCGATCCACGTAGGGAGAGATTTTGCCCGCTTCGATGAACTCCTTTAACCGGGTTAAATCGGCTTGGTTAGGTTTCACCATCAAGCAGGCCACGCGGCGGCGGTAGAGTTTTGAAATGAACGGCCCCAGCAGCATGGCCTGAAAAAGCCGAGTCATGGAGCCACCCACCATGACGTAGGTACCCGTGGGCGCTAGGGCTGGGCAATAGTCAGCCGCGGCCCGGTAGGCGGCAGTATCCAAAATCAGGTCGTAAAGTGGCTCTTTGGGGGAAGCCGCTAGAACGGCATCGGCCTGGGCATAGTCCATAACATGGTCGGCACCGAGTTCACGCACCATGTCCACCTTGCTGAGGCTGCATACGCCGGTTGCCTCAGCGCCCAGAGCCTTGGCAATTTGCACCGCAAAGGAGCCCACCCCGCCCGCCGCACCATTGACCCACACGCGCTGCCCAGCCTGAAGCTGCCCCACATCTCGCAGCCCCTGCAATGCCGTTAGGGCCGAAACCGGCACCGTGGCCGCCTGCTCAAAGGTCAGGTTAGTCGGTTTCAGCACCAGGGCTGTTTCTGGCGCGCAGACGTACTCAGCAAAAGCCCCAAAGCCAGATTCTGATAAATCTCCAAACACCTCATCCCCCGGCTTAAACTGGGTTACGGCTGGGCCTACGGCCTCCACACGCCCCGCCACATCGCAGCCCAAAATCTTAATTTGCGGCTTACGTAGGCCTCCATATATGAACCGCACCAGGAAGGGCGTGCCTCGCATCAGGTGCCAGTCGCCCGCGTGGGCAGAAGCCCCATAAACTCGCACCAGCACGCCAGTGTCCGTCACCGCAGGCGGTTCGACCTCCGCTAACGTCAAAACATCGGCTGACCCATACTCGGTTTGAACAATGGCTTTCATGGGGGATGCTTCCTGAACAAGAGACTGGAAATGCGGTAGGGTTCCTCACGAACCGGCATCATGGTAGCAGTACTGTTGTCACGCCCAGCGGCCTAAAGCGGAATGAATCTCCTAGCTCCTGGCTCCTGACTCCTGACTCCTAACTCCTGTGGCTTAAAACCCCAAATCGGCCTTTGCCGCCTCAGAGGCTTTAAAGACCAGGTCATTGGGGGCTTCTTCCCAGGCGGTAGCCCCGACCTGGGCGTAGAATGTGCTGTCGTAGGGGCGGTGCGCACCACCACCGGCATGGGTACGGCATGGCCTAGCAACAGGGCCTGTTGTTTAGAATCCAGCTTGGCCAGCACCGAGCGCAAATTTTGCCCGCCGGATACGCCGGTAAAAATAGCGTCGATATCCTTTTCGTCATTGAGTAGGGCGGTGATGCGGGTGCCAATTTGCGACATTACCTCGTTGTCGATGCCGGAGGGGCGTTGGTCTACCACCAGCAGGGTAACGAAGTACTTGCGCATTTCGCGGGCAATGGTGCCGAAGATGGTTTGCTTAGCTGTAGCCGGGTCGAGGAAGCGGTGGGCCTCTTCGATGGTAATCATCAGTTGGCGGGGCCGATCAACCGGATTTTTGGTTTGCAAAAAGCGATCAGCCTTATGGACATAGCTGGCGTGTATGCGGCGGGCAATGACGTTGGTGGCCAGCATGTAGGCCAGCATGGTGGATTGGGAGCCAAACTCAATCACCACGTGCTTGCCGTCATCTAGGGCGGTCAGGATTTTGGCCACGTAGTTGGTGGCACTGCTGGGGCGCATGTATTTCAAATCTGCCAGCCGGGTCAGCTTCCGTTGCAGGGCCATAATGGAGGATTTGCTGCCCATCTTGGTTTCGCAAAACTCTTGAATTTCCTCGTTGGTCATCATCAACAGGCGATTAATCCAGCCTTTGCCAAACTCATTGCGGAGAATAATGGCGTTTTCCAGGCTGGCCTCCGACAGGTTAAGCTCTCCCCGCACCAGGGCCAGGTCTTCGACCTCAATCTGGTCAAAGCTGATGAACAGTTCCTGGGCATCGCTCACTCCCCGCCGCTGGGTAGATTCTGGATCAAGCGTAAAAATCTGCACCAGGCCAGGAAAGAGCTGCCGCAGCCCCTTCACGGTGCTGAAATGCTTGCCCTCGCTCACCGCTTCCCAGCCGTACTCGGAGTGCATATCAAAAATCAGGTTAACGGCGGCCTGGCGCTGAATGGTGCCCGCTAGCAGCAGCCGGGTGAGAAATGACTTGCCCGTGCCCGACTTGCCAAAAATGCCGTTGCTGCGCTCCACAAAGCGATCCAGGTCCAAACAAACCGGCACCTCCATATCAATGGGCTGGCCAATGGCAAAGTTGCGCCGGTGGGGATCATCCTCCCAACCGAAGATGATGCGAAAGTCGCGATCGCTAGCCTCATACACCTGGCTAAAGTGGGCCGGAATCGTCTTCACCGGCAGCAGTTCCACCTCGGCATTACTCTGCACCACCAACGACGCATAGCCGTTACCCTCCCCCTTCTTCCCCTTCTTTCCCTGCTTTGCTCCATTCCCCCCCCATCCCACCACCTACTCCCCCGCTACCCTCCCCCTCCGTAAACATCAGCATCGGAATCAGCGTCAGGGTACCGTAGGTGCCGGTGCCCGCCACGCACCTCCTGCAAAAACGAGTTGTCCGGCTCTGGGGATGGGC
>JAAUUR010000086.1 GCA_012031045.1 Leptolyngbyaceae cyanobacterium SM2_5_2 | reverse complement strand
ATCCTTGACTTCGCCCCCCAAACCCCCGCTTGAATCGATGCGCCCAGAGCAACGGCTTCATCGGGGTTAACGGATCGGTCCGGCGCTTTACCGTTAAAAAACCGACTGATAGACTCCTGCACAGCCGGAATCCGGGTTGATCCACCGACTAACAAAATTCGGTCAATGGCGTCGGGGGCTAAGTTAGCATCTTTAAGCGCCTGCTGAACCGGCTCCAGCGTAGATTGAATCAGTTCTCCAGCTAACTGCTCAAATTGCGCACGGGTCAGGTTCATTTCCAGGTGTTTAGGCCCAGATTCGTCAGCCGTGATAAAAGGCAGGTTAATCGAGGTGGCAGGCATACTAGAGAGCTCAATTTTGGCTTTCTCCGCCGCCTCGCGAATCCGCTGTAGCGCCATGCGATCCGCAGAAAGATCGATCCCCTCCTGGTCTCGAAACGCCATTAACATCCATTCAACAATACAGTTATCAAAGTCATCGCCCCTAAATGATTGTTGCCAGCCGTAGCTTTGACCTCGAATACCCCATCACCCAACTGTAAGATCGAGACATCAAAGGTACCGCCGCCCAGGTCAAACACCAGCACGGTTTGATCTTGATCTTGCTTATCCAGACCATAGGACAGAGCGGCGGCGGTTGGTTCGTTGATAATACGCAACACCTCTAGTCCAGCAATGGTGCCAGCATCCTTAGTCGCCTGTCGTTGGGCATCGGTAAAGTAGGCTGGTACAGTAATCACCGCTTGGGTCACCTCGGTACCCAGGTAGGCTTCTGCGTCTTGTTTCAGCTTTTGCAGGATCATGGCGGAAATCTCCTGCGGCGTATAGGTCCTGCCGCGGATTTGTACATCCACGGTCTGATCCCGTCCAGTAACACAGAGATAGGGAACACGGCTGCGTTCGGTCTGGGTATCATCCCAGCGGCGACCAATAAACCGTTTGATGCTGTAAACAGTATTTTCAGCATTGGTTACGGCTTGTCGTTTAGCGAGCTGACCGACTAGGCGTTCGCCATTTTTGCCAAAACCCACCATACTGGGCACCGTTCTGCCGCCTTCAGTACTGGTGATAACAACTGGCTTACCTCCCTCTAGTACAGCCACACAGCTGTTAGTCGTACCCAAATCAATACCGATTACTTTTCCCATAGCCCAAGGTGTTCAACAAAACAATTGCGCGTACTCCCAGATCAGGCCCAAATTTTGTGGGCGTAGCCCTGCCAATGCTGTTAGGTTGCCCCCTTGACGGAAAGAAGTTATCGTCTAGGGCTACAATTCACTAGCCCTAGCGCTAGGTGCGGCTGTCATACTCTCAAGCCAGGACTAAGCTCAGAGGCCGCCCTACGACAGCTCATCCTCTCCTGCATTTTCGCCCTCTAGCAAAGCCGATACCTTTACCATAGCGTGACGCAGCACGCGATCACCCAACTGGTAGCCCCTGACAAACTCCTCAATCACTGTGCCCTCGGGGTGGTCAGGAGTAGGCTCACGCATCACGGCCTCATGGAGCAACGGATTAAACTCCTGCCCTTCCGTGCGCATAGCTGAAACCCCTAATCGTTTTAAGACATCCACCAACTGCTTGTAGACCCCCTGATAACTCTTGTGAATAGTCATCTCGGCTTCAGTCTGCGGCTTAATTTGCGAGCGAGCTCGCTCAAAGTTGTCCACTACCGGGAGCAATTCGATAATTGTATTCCCTTTGACCTGAGCTTCTAGCTCATCCTTCTCTTTGCTGGTGCGTTTACGATAATTCTCAAAGTCAGCCGCAATCCGCATGGACTGATTAGTGCGGTCTTCAAGCTGAGCCTTTAAGTTAGACAGCCGCTCTTCCAGTTCAGTTATTCGGGCGGAGGCATCTGCCCCCAGCGGCGGCGACAGTCTCAGAAGCTTGCTCCAGACCGTCGAGAGCTTGGTCAAAATCAATCGTAACGGCGGCATCCGCCTCATGGAGTTCTTCAATGCTCTCCACCTCGGAGGGCATTTCGGACGGTTCAGTTTGCTGCATTTCGTCAACCATGCCAATACGTAACCCGATTAGATAAACACAACACGATCTCTAGGCTAAAGCTTATCTTAATCACGAGGAAAGCATATAACAGTTTTATGATTCCCTTGAGGGAGGCTGTTCTTAGCCGACTAGGCAGCGAGGATGGTTGCTGTGGGCTGCTCTAAAGCTGGTCTGGGGGCTAGGGGTAGTGGTGCATCTAATTTAGATGGGGGTATCATCGAAACTACAGGCGTGTAACTTGGGCTGCGGTTTTTAGGTGTTGGCATAATCGCTATGACAAATTCTTCCTCGTCTCGGCGGGCTCTGGTTCTACAACGTAGTTTTTCGCCCTTTGGCAACAAGCTGATTCAGGCGGGCTATGTAGACTCTGAACAGATGCAAAAAGCCCTTGCCGAAAGCCGTAAAACCGGCCAGTCCTTAACTGATGTTTTGGAAGCGTTGACAGGACAGCAACTGTCTCCAGAGTTACTACGGCAGTATAAGAAGCAGCAGCTATTCGAGCTTAAAATTCTCTACGGCGTAGAGTCCCTTGATCCGGAACTTAACGATATCTCCCCTGCCCAGGTCGGTTACTTGATCGATACCTTAGTTCCGGTAGATGTTTGCCGCCGTCACCGTCTGGTGCCACTTTCCCAGGAAGAGGGAGATCTTCCCTCAGTACTGGTAGCGATGGTTGATCCAGAGAATCTAGAAGCCCAGGACGATCTAAACCGAATCCTACGCCCCCGGAATCTAACCCTTCAGCGGATGGTCATCACCATCGAAGATTACCAGCGGTTGATTTCGACCTACTTAGATGAAGCTGTGGCTCGTCAGAAGAAGGAAGAACTCGATGCTGCCGTAGATGTTAGAACCAGCCTAGAGGAACTGGACTACGGCGATGGCAACCTAGAGGATGTTATTGACGAAGAGGCTGACCTGGGCGAGGCGCTGAAGGATGCCGGAGCTGCACCAGTCATTGCGTTGGTCAACAAAATTCTGGTAAAAGCCTTGCAGGAAGGCGTGTCGGATATTCACATTGAGCCCCAAGAAGAATTCCTCCGCGTGCGCTTTCGCAAAGATGGGGTGCTCAAAGAGGCGTTACCCCACATGCCTAAGAAGATTATTCCAGCCGTTACTGCTCGCTTTAAGATCATCGCTGAGCTAGATATCGCTGAGCGTCGGATGCCTCAGGATGGGCGCATTCGGCGTGTCTTCCAGGGTCGCAAGGTAGACTTTCGGGTTAGCACTATCCCTAGCCGCTGCGGTGAAAAGGTAGTGCTGCGAATTTTGGATAACTCAGCCACTCAGCTTGGCTTGGATAAGTTAATCACCGATTCGGCCTCGTTGCAAATTGTGCAAGAGATGGCTTCCCGTCCCTTTGGGCTAATCCTAGTGACCGGGCCAACCGGGTCAGGTAAGACGACTACGCTGTACTCCGTATTATCCGAACGAAATGACCCTGGTATTAATATCAGCACTGCTGAAGACCCAATTGAATACACCCTACCAGGGTTAACCCAGGTGCAGGTCATTCGTGAAAAAGGTATGAACTTTGCCTCAATTCTACGGGCCTTTTTGCGCCAGGATCCTGATGTCATCCTGGTAGGAGAAACCCGTGACCCAGAGACGGCTAAAACAGCTATTGAAGCGGCCCTCACCGGCCACCTGGTGCTAACCACCCTGCACACTAACGATGCCGCAGGGGCCATTGCTCGCCTAGATGAAATGGGCGTGGAATCCTTTATGGTGTCTAGTGCTCTGATTGGGGTACTCGCCCAGCGCTTGGTGCGCCGCGTTTGCGCTGAGTGTCGCATTCCCTATCACCCTTTGGCAGAGGAATTAGCCCACTTTGGCCTTAGCGCTTCCCTAGAGTCCGATATTACGTTCTACAAAGCGAATACGCTGACGGTCGAAGAACTAACCGACGCTAAGGTTAAAAACACCCTATGTCCTGCCTGCCAGGGAGCTGGGTATAAGGGGCGAGTAGGGGTTTACGAAGTGATGCGCATTACTGAACGCCTGCAAAAGCTGATTTCTGAAGGTGCGCCCACTGAGCACATTAAGGAAGCGGCTGTGGAAGAAGGTATGCAGACCCTGCTATCCTACAGTCTTGACCTGGTTCGCCAAGGCTTTACCACTCTGGATGAAGTTGAACGGGTTACCTTTACCGATACTGGGTTAGAGGCTGAGCTTAAAGCTAAACGTAAAGCCTCGTTAACCTGCTCATGCTGTATGGCTGAGCTGCAACAGGAATGGTTGGACTGCCCCTATTGCCTTACCCCTCGATTCCACGACTAATCGCCACCGTTAGCAGAAAAGCGAATTTGCTCTGTAGCTGTAAGAAACTAATGACAGCATTGTGAGGCTAGATGGGCATGATGGTACCAATCTAACCCTGTTGCACCAAGCTCAACTTAACCTTTTACCACAAAGAAAGCTCACCGTTTAGTTATCCCCAGTGTTTTCCAACGATACGAGGTAGCCCCATGGAATTAATGATCGAAGACCTGATGGAAGAGGTAATTGAGCGAGGTGGTTCTGACTTGCACCTGTCTGCCGGATTGCCGCCCTACATTCGCATTAGCGGCAAGCTCACCCCCACCGAGCATGAGCCGATGACACCAGAATCCTGCCAGCGGCTGATCTTTAGTATGCTGAACAACACCCAGCGTAAGCAGCTTGAGCAAACCTGGGAACTGGACTGCTCCTACGGAGTGAAAGGGCTGGCCCGCTTTCGCGTCAATGTCTATAAAGATCGGGGCACCTATGCGGCTTGTTTACGGGCGCTCAGTTCCAAAATTCCCAGCATGGATGTTTTGGGTTTGCCCAACATCGTCCGCGAGCTATCTGAGAAACCTAGAGGGCTCATTCTCGTGACTGGCCCCACAGGTTCAGGTAAATCGACTACCCTGGCGTCGATGATTAACAATATCAACCTGACCCGGCCTGAGCATATTTTAACTGTAGAAGACCCCATTGAATTTGTCTACGAGCCCATCAAAAGCCTGATTCACCAACGGCAAATCGGGGAAGATACCAAGAGCTTTGCCAACGCCCTACGCGCCGCACTGCGGGAGGATCCAGACGTTATCCTAGTAGGTGAAATGCGGGATCTGGAAACCATTTCTCTGGCCATTTCAGCAGCGGAAACCGGCCACTTGGTATTTGGCACCCTGCACACCAGTTCCGCCGCTCAAACCGTAGACCGTATGGTAGACGTATTTCCCCCGGATCAGCAACAGCAAATTCGGGTACAGCTATCCGGTTCTCTGGTAGCTGTGCTCAGCCAAACCCTAGTTTCTAAAGCAAATCCCAAGCCTGGTGAGTTTGGGCGGGTTATGGCGCAGGAAATCATGGTCGTTACTCCCGCTATTGCTAACCTGATTCGGGAGGGTAAAACAGCCCAAATTTATGGCGCTATTCAAACCGGTGGCAAGCTGGGTATGCAAACCCTGGAAAAGGTATTGTCTGACCTCTACAAGGCCGGCGTTATTTCCTTTGAAGCAGCGATGTCTAAAACCTCTCGCCCGGATGAACTGCAACGCCTCATGGGGCCAGCCCCAGCCCCAGCCAACACGGCTAACAAGCAAGGTGTTGTCGCCCGTCACTAACTCTCTAGATAGCCTTAGAGCTGCTAGGTCATTAGCTTTCTGAGGCAATCGCTATAATTAGCTGAAACTCATTGAACCTTGAGCCATGCCTACCTACGTTGCTATTGGTCGTGATGCTAGTGGAGCCCAACGCAAAGAGCGGGTTTCTGCCGAGACCCCCGGCGAGGCTCGCAACCTCCTAAAAGATCAGGGTTTATTTGTTCTAGATCTGAAGGAAGAAGCTGGTTTTAACCTCGATTTTGAGACCATTAAAACCTCTCTGACTAACGTTTCCGTTAAGGATAAGGCTATTTTTTCCCGGCAGTTTGCGGCATTAGTGAATGCTGGGGTAGCCCTGGTTAGAGGGCTGGGAGTGTTGGCCGACGACTGCCCTAACCCAAAACTTAAAAAGGCTTTGCTGGCTATCAATGCAGATGTGCAACAGGGCACCAGTCTCTCAGATTCAATGCGTAAACATCCAGCTTGCTTTGACAATCTCTATGTGGCCCTAGTTCAGGCTGGAGAGGTTGGTGGGGTGCTGGATGAGGTGCTCAATCGTTTGGCTAAACTGCTGGAAGATTTGAATCGGTTGCAGAACCAGATCAAGTCAGCCCTGGCCTATCCGGTCACTGTGGGTTTGCTGGCCGTGGTCATTTTTGTGGCCATGACCATGTTCTTGCTGCCTATCTTTGCGGAGATGTTCGAGAGCTTTGATGCTGAATTGCCGCTGTTTACCCAGATGATGTTGGCGATCAGCGGGTTTCTGCGCCAGGCCATCAATTGGGTGATTATGATCGCGATAATTTCGGCGGCTGTGTTTGCTTTCCGACGCTACTACGCTACTCTCAATGGTCGTCGGGTGATTGACCGCTTTGCTCTAAAAATGCCGCTATTTGGCGATTTAATTCAAAAAACAGCTACGGCCCGCTTCTGTCGCACCTTTGGGTCGTTGTCCAAATCTGGGGTACCCATTCTCACCGCGCTGGAGATCGTCCGCGACACCGCTGGAAACCAGGTGATTGCCGAAGCGGTGGACGAAGCTCGTAAGGATGTACAAACGGGTGGCATGATTAGTCTGGCGCTGCAAAAGCACTCGGTATTCCCTACTATGGCTATTCAAATGATTAGCATTGGCGAAGAAACTGGAGAACTCGACCAAATGCTGATGAAGGTAGCCGACTTCTACGAGGACGAGGTTGAGCAGGCCGTGAAAGCCCTCACTAGCGTGATGGAGCCGATTATGATCATGGTTCTGGGTGGTATGGTGGGTGCCATTCTGGTATCGATGTATTTGCCCATGTTTAAGATTATGGAAGTGGTGCAGTGATAAAACTAGCTAACCCTTAACCCCACTGCCAGCTTCCGTGGGCACGATATAGCGCTGTAGCAACACAAAAACCAAAATTGCTGGGAGCACCGATAACACTGACCCAGCCGCGATCAGTCGCCAGTCTAGGGAAAAGCTGCCAGCTAGCTTTGCAACTCCCAGTGGCAACGTATACCGTTCTGGCCGATCCAACAAAATGAGCGGCCACAGAAACTCTCCCCAAGTGCCAATGAACACGAAAATGCCCAAAGTAATTAGCGCTGGACGAGTAGCTGGGAGCATGACATTCCACCAGATGCCTAGGTCAGAGCAGCCATCCATGCGGGCGGCTTCTTCCAGTTCTTTAGGTACACTCTGAAACGCTTGGCGCATCAAAAAAATACCAAAGGCTGAGGCGAGGTAGGGCAGGATTAGACCCAGATAAGTGTTACGTAGCCCTAGATTAACGGCCATAATGTATAGCGGAATCATCACGACCTGAAAGGGAATCATGATAGTAGCAATAATTAGGGCCAGAATCGTTTCTCTCCCCTTAAAAAACAGGCGTGCCAGGGGATAAGCGGCCAAAGAACATAGCAGCAGATTGGTGGCAACTGTCAGGAGAGCCACAATGGTGCTATTGAGAAAGTACTGAAGGAACGGGTTTTCCTGCCAAACTTTCAGGTAATTAGCCAAAGTAGGTGCCTGGGGAAAAAGTTGCGGTGGAGAGACCAGCAGATTTTCAGTAGGGCCTTTGAAGGACGTG
The DNA here is from genome assembly GCA_012031045.1 of Leptolyngbyaceae cyanobacterium SM2_5_2. Taxonomy (GTDB): domain Bacteria; phylum Cyanobacteriota; class Cyanobacteriia; order Phormidesmidales; family Phormidesmidaceae; genus Nodosilinea. The sequence goes on along the minus strand of JAAUUR010000086.1, from coordinate 6,215 downwards.
CTAACCAGCCACAGCATCGGAAAAAGCATGACCAAGGCAATGGTGAGTAACACCAGGTAGAGGCCAATCTTTGATCCGTGGGGCCAGCCCAAAACAAATTGAGGAAACTTTTTTGGCTGAGCCATAGGTTACAATGGTAAGGCTTGCAACAACCAAAAACCCTCAAAGGAATCGCTCTTAGCACTGGTTTGCACACCCAGGAAGTGTACCTGATTAGCCTTTTCTTTAGCCGCCTCAAATGCCTGAGCTTCGGCTACCAGAGTCGGGGTTGTGAGACCTGCCAGTATCCAACTATCTGCTGCGCCGGTTTCCAACACAAGCTGAGGGATTTTGCTGTTATCTACCCGCCAATAGGCTAGCTCAAGACCCGACATCCAAGCGGCCAGGGCCGTTGCTCTAGGAGAGAAAATCAGCACCCCAGGAATGGGAGTGGTGGGCGCTACCTCAGTTGAGGAAAGCGGAAAAGACTCGCCAAAAACCAATCTCCCATTCTGGCAATTCCTGAAATGCGGCGGCTTCTAAACTAACGAAGGCCCACTGCTGACCAATCAAGGCATCGGGCAGAGGGCGTGGTGTGGGGGGCGGTGCCGCTACAGCGGGGGTGGGCGCCGCCGTATAGCCGGGTTGATTGGGGTAGATGGATCGATTGCGTTCGGTCAACCACTGATGCAGAGCAATAGTACGGCGGCTAGGTCTGGCCGATAGGTTAACGCCATCGCAGGCTCGCTGAATCATATTCTGCATTTGGTAGCGAAAATAGCGAATGCTTGTAGGCGGTGTGGGAGCCTGGGAGATCGCCTCCTCAATAGCAGTTTGGAGGCTAAGGGAATTAACCTCGGTATTGCTTAGAAATTTGCTGTAGCGAAACAGCTCCTCGTAGTTAGCCTGGGTATCAACAATGCCTTCGCAAATTAACACTTCCCAGCGCCGTTTTTGGTTTTCATCCAACAGCGGGCGAGAGTAAAAGTCGAGTTCCCAAACGGTGCCCATGATCTATCCTAACCCTCACTTTCGGCCAATATTCGACTGACATCGCTGATCCGAGTCTCAGCGTCAGCCATGACAGTTTCAGGATCCTTCAGAAATTCACCGGGATATTTTTCTAACACACGAGTCGAGAGAGAGATGCGGTTTCGTTCTGAGTCTAATGCTACTACGACAGCTTTGATCGATTGCCCCACCCGTAGCACAGTAGGGAGCGATTCAACGTAGTTCTTACTGATTTGCTTAATGTGCAGCAAGCCTGTAATGCCATCAAACTCCACAAACGCCCCAAAGGGTTTAAGACTGGCGACGGTGCCTTCTACCAACTGCCCTAGCTCTAGCTGGCCCATCACCTGGCTACGGGCCGCTACTCGCTGCGACATCACTAGTTTATTGTTAGCTTGGCTAACTTCTAAAAAGCCCACTGTAATCCGCTGCCCGACCCAGTCCTCTAGGGATTCATAGGTGGCGTTGAGGTGAGAGCGGGGGACAAACCCTCGCAGACCCTCTACGTCTACCGTAACACCACCCTTGTTGTAGCCAGTGACCTTAACATCCAGAACAGCGCTCTGGTCAGCCATTTCGGCCAGTCTTTCCCACAGTTGCTTTAGCTCTAACCGCCGAATTGACAGGAGCACCTGACCATCCGCATCCTGGTCGCGAATTACTTGAAAGGAATATTCCGCCCCTGGTTCTAGCACGCCATTGAGGGAGGTTATGGCCCGCACCGACGCTTCTCGAAGGGGCATAAAGGCTGCTGACTTACCGCCAATGTCAACCGTAGCCCCATCATTGGCACAGGCAATAACGGTGCCACGAACCGTACTACCGACCTGAAACGCATAATCATGAGCTTCGAGGGCTTTGGCGAAGTCTTCGGCTGAAAAGGTCAAACTGAGTTCTCCTGAAGAAGATGACGTGATTTCCCAATATACAACGGGAACCTGCCTAACGGTCAGGTTCCTTGGGTTGTTTACGCTACGATTAAGCTCCGCCAGGTCTATTCCCCTTGATAGGAGACCTGGCAGAGCTAATGGTATATCGCAACCTGTTATTGGCCGTGGGCTTAAGCGGTTACCGCTGACTTATCGTTCTCAACTGAGACGCTCTGTTGTTATCTCTACTGGCAGATTAACGATATTGTTAGTCTCATCAATTTCAGCAATTTCATTACCTGGATCAGTCATCAAAACCAGGTATCTAAAGCCAGGACTCCAAAGCTCCCAAAAGGGATCAGTCTCATCAAAATCAAACCCTACCTCGAATCCAGTTATTTGAGAATAGGAATCTCCTATTTCTAAATCAGAGATGGGAATACTTCTTTGGCCTAAAAATAGTGAATTAGCTGCGGCATCCTCCAGGTTGGTCATTGGTCGATCGGCTAAGTAGGCAGATAGCTTGAAGGGTCTATCGGTTGCTCGATTGCCTAAATTCCTGACGTCATACCTAAACTGAATTCCGAGCTCTAAGTCAGCGAATAGCTCTGAAATTTCAGAAATCACCAGGTCTGGTCTATCAAAATCAGGTAGGGCTGTAATTTCAAAGACCTGTATATTATTAGTCTCATTAGATTCTGCAGCCTTATCCTCGCTGTCTGCTACCACTAGAACATACTTGGTGCCTGTGCCGTATGCTTCGAGGTAGGAGAAAGTAACCGCTTCACTGCTGGTAACGTAGGTGCCGAGACTGTCTACCTCCACAGTTTTTACCAGCACGGTGCTGGCATCAAGGGTAGGCGTGTCAGACAAGTAAACCCCAAGTTTCGTGGCCGCCGAGGCCGTTTCTCCCTGATTTTGTACCATCGCATTGATGGTCATTGATTGACCCACAGTGATGGTATCGGTAGATACTGAAGCATTAGCAATGACCAAGTCAATACCGGGCTGGATCACATTGACCACCAAGGGGACAGCGGTAATGTTGTTATTTTCGTTCGTCTCAAACACAGTGTTGTTTGAATCTGCCACAAAGAGGATGTACTTAGTGCCGGTTCCATAGGTGGGCGAGTAGTTAAAGAAGGCAGTTTGGGTAGCCGTACTGCTGTTACCAGTAATTTCACCAATTGATCTACCCCAAACTTGAACATCGCCTTCATTCAAGATTTGGTCGTTGGAGACATAAGCCCGTAAGAAACTAGTCCCAGCATCTACCGTACCGATATTTTGAACACGGGCGAATAGATCCACCCTAGCCCCTGCAATTACGCTGGTTGGAGAAATGGATGGACTAGCGATAACCAGATCAATATCTAAGGGTTCGCTAGCGACAATAGTGCTCTTGACCACATTGTTGTCTTCTCTAAATTCCTCAATGCCATTGGCGGCATCAACGACAAAGAATAGATTCTTCTGACCACTTCCTAGCGTAGAGGTGTAGGTAAAGTTCAAGTTAGCTACACCAGATACGCTAGCACCTAGCGCATTAATCGGTACAGTGGTGACAAAGGTGGCGGTTTTAATATCAAACACATCTGTGTCTGCTACATAGTTAGATAGGTAGAGACTCAAGGTGGTTGCCCCTGATGTTGTGGTGCCTTGATTCAGCACCGTTGCGCTAGCGGTAATAGGTTGACCAATGACAACGGTTTCGGGAATCATGCTGTCGATGAAGGCGAAATCGACGTTAATGGCTGGTGCTACGGCTATGGGTAAAGCCGTAATGTTGTTGGTTTCATTGATCTCTGCGACGTCTGATTCCGCATCAGCTACAAAGAATAAATATTTCTCGCCGTCGCCGTAGGCTTCTAGGTAGGGAAAGGTGAAACTTTCTGTAGTGCCGGTTAGCCCAGTTAGGGCGCTGAGACGGCGAGAAATAATAGCCGTGGCACTACTACGCTCAAAGGTAGGGCTATCGGAAACATAGATGGTTAGCGTGCTGGCCCCCGCATTAGCTGTACCCTGGTTAGAGACATTAATGCTCAGGGTAATATTTTCACCAACGACCCAGAGTTCGGGAATTTCTGGGTTTTGGAGGATTAAATCAATATCATCAGGCTTCTTTGCTTCTACGGTAAAACTACCGCTCAGAACGTTATTGGTTTCGTCACTTTCTAGAACGTTGTTGTTGGCATCAGCCACTAAAAAGAGGTATTTAGAACCGCTATCACCTAGAGTAGTGGCATTGTACTTAAAACTGTGATCGAGGTTAGAAACTTGACCAGCCCGGAGAGGATCTACCTGGATTTCACCCAGGAAAGTGTCGGTGGCGGCGTTAAAGCTGTCGTCGTTAGATAAATAGTATTTCAGCGTGCTGAGCTGACTTGTTTTTGATCCTTGATTAGCCACACTGATACTGAGATTAATAGTGGCGCCGTCTGTAACAGATTCTGGTAGGTCAACGGTATCTTGAATCACTAAATCGGCCAGTCCGCCCCTGGCTTGAGAGGTGGGCTGCCAGAGCGGCGAAATTGTAGTTAGCAGTTTGCCGCCGGTCAATTTGGTGTCATCCATAAACCAGAGCACAACGTCGCCTGCGGATTTGTGCGCCCAGAGCAGATCGTTATGGCCGTCGTTGTTGAAATCGCCGCTGCCCTTGATTTGCCAGGCAGTTGGCACTGTTTCAACCTTCACAGCTGGCCCTATCTGGGTAACGCCGTCCATCGACCAGATTTCTACCTCGCCAGTGACCTGGTTAGACCAAACCAGGTCATCTTTGCCATTGCTATCGAAGTCTGCCACCGCTTTAACTTTCCATTCGGTGGGGCGGCTGGCGAACAACTCACCGGACGCCAGGGTGGTGCCATCCATGTACCACACTACTAAATGACCGGCTGTTCTATGAGACCAGAGCAAATCAGCCTGATGATCGCTATTAAAGTCGCCTACACCAGTAAACTGCCAATCTTGAGTAAGTTGGCCAATTAGGCTGCCGCTGACCAATTCACCTTGCTGATTTAACTGCCAGACTACTATGTCTCCGGTAAGGGAATGTCGCCATAGAAAATCACTCTGGCCGTCTTTAGTAAAATCAGCTACGGCTGACAATTCCCATAGGGGATCCACTGTGGCGAAAGAAGTTTACCTTCAGTCAGGCCATCATTGCTCATCCCCCAAAGGGCCGTTTGTCCAGCTGTTGAATGACGCCACAGTAGATCAGTGTGGCCATCCCCATTGATATCGCTGCCTGGAACTGAGAAATTGCTGGACGATCCATCCATGATCAGGGTACTCCTAGGGTAGGTGCCGCTTACATGGCTAAAAGTACCCGTGAGGCAGGTTGCTGTTTCCACGCGTTTTACCGTAAGACTGAGGATTTTTGCCATCAGGTTTGGAGTAATCTTCAGCAAACTTACGGAAGATCGTCTGCTTCGGTGAAGCATGGGTGAAGTGGTCTACCCTAAGAAACAGTGGGGTTTAGCAGGTCCATGGTCAGTTCTCAGCCATGCGACTGAACCATTCCCGACAGATACCAAGGAAGACCTGCCAGGCTTACTAGCCCTCTCTTGCCAAGCAGATTCACGGCGAGGACGAACCAGGGGTAGTAAGATATGAGTAAGGTATTAACCTTTGTAACAGTCCTGGTAGGAGTTGAGCATGGGCCGCAAGCAGGCAATTGTCATTGGGGCGGGTATTGGTGGTCTAGCGATGGGCATTCGCCTGCAAAGTCTAGGGTTTGACACCACTATTTTTGAAAAATTAGATGCTCCGGGTGGACGAGCCTACGTACGCTCCGTGGATGGGTTTACTTTTGACATGGGGCCAACAGTGATTACGGTGCCTCATTTTATTGAGGAGTTGTTTGCTCTAGGGCGAGATCGAGCCGACCTCACTAGTGCTGATTTTCCGGCCGAGATTGTTGACGAAAGCAAACGAGTCACCAGCGGTATTTCCGGCGGCCCAAATACGAGCCGCTACGTCAAAATTGTTCCTATTCTGCCCTTCTATCGCATCTACTTTGATGACGGTACATTCTTCGACTATGACGGTGATCCTGAGCATACGCGCGAACAAATTCAGCGGTTAGGTAAACCGGGAGATTTAGAAGGGTATGAAAAGTTCCACGAACAGGCCAGAGCGATTTTTGAGCGGGGCTTTCTAGAACTGGGCTACACCCACTTTGGTACTGTGGGATCCATGCTTAAGGTAGCTCCTGACCTGCTGCGGCTGGATGCCGTGCGTAATCTATTCCGTTTCAGCAGTCGCTACTTTAAGAGCGACAAACTACGCCAGGTGTTTAGCTTTGAAACTCTATTGGTAGGGGGAAATCCGCTTTCGGTACCGGCTATCTACGCC
>JAAUUR010000085.1 GCA_012031045.1 Leptolyngbyaceae cyanobacterium SM2_5_2 | reverse complement strand
GCCACTTTGCCACCTACAGCAACGAGATCCCCATTGAACACTGGGCTAACGCCAGCCAGAGCTTGAGGAGCTGTGTTCCCCGCCGCTGCCGCGTGTATACCTTGAATCCACTGAGCGAACACGGGCTGGAGGTTAATCGCCGTGTCAGAGAACATATCCTGAGGCCGCCCCAAAGCCCGCATGGTGTCGTTGTGGATGTACAGTCCAAAGCTGTGGAAGCCCAGGAAAATACAGACCCAGTTCAGGTGCGAGATAATGGCATCCCGGTGGCGCAGGACTCGATCCAACAGGTTGTTGACATGGGTAACGGGATCATAATCCCGCACCATGAAGATGGCCGCGTGAGCCGCTGCCCCACAGATCAAGAAGCCGCCAATCCACATGTGGTGGGTAAACAGCGACAGTTGGGTGGGGTAATCCGTGGCAATGTAAGGATAGGGCGGCATCGAGTACATGTGATGGGCCACGATGATAGACAGCGAGCCTACCCAGGCCAGGTTCCACGACAGTTGGCAATGCCAGGAAGTCGTGAAGATCTCATACATACCCTTATGGCCTTCGCCAGTAAAGGGGCCTTTGTGGGCTTCCAACACCTCTTTAAAGCTGTGGCCAATGCCCCAGTTGGTACGGTAGAAGTGACCGGCCACAATGAACAGAACCGCCAGCGCCAGGTGGTGGTGGGCCGTATCTGATAGCCACAGGCCGCCAGTTTGGGGATTCAGCCCACCCTTAAAGGTCAGGAAGTCGGCATAGACGCCCCAGTTAAGCGTAAAGAAAGGCTTTAAACCCTCAGCAAAACTGGGATAGAGGTCAGCCATTAGGCTCTTATTCAGAATCCACTCGTGGGGCAGAGGAATTTTGGCCACCGAGTCGATTAACTGTCCACCGATGGTTAAGGGCTTACCGGCATCAATGGCATCCAGGCAGGCATTAACCGGCAGGGAAACATGGATTTGCTGCCCGGCATAGCCTAAGCAGCCAAGACCTAGTAGCCCTGCCAGGTGGTGATTCATCATCGATTCCACATTTTGGAACCACTCCAGCTTGGGAGCGGCCTTGTGGTAATGGAACCAGCCAGCAAACAGCATCAACCCGGCCATCACCAGGGCACCAATGGCCGTACAGTACAGCTCAAAGCCGTTGGTAATGCCGTTAGCCCGCCACATTTGGAACAGGCCAGAGGTAATTTGGATGCCGTGGAAGCCGCCGCCAACATCGCCGTTCAGGATTTCCTGGCCAAAGATGGGCCACACTACCTGAGCGCTAGGCTTAATGCCGGTGGGATTAGTGAGCCAAGCTTCATAATTGGAAAACTTGGCCCCATGGAAATACATGCCACTCAGCCAGATAAAGATGACGGCTAAATGACCAAAGTGAGCACTAAAGATCTTGCGGGAAATATCTTCCAGGTCACTCGTATGGCTATCAAAGTCATGGGCATCGGCGTGTAGGTTCCAAATCCAGGTGGTGGTTTTGGGGCCTTTGGCCAACGTGCGGTCAAAATGACCCGGCTTGCCCCATCGCTCAAATGAGGTCTGTACCGGGTCTTTATCAACCACGACCCTGACTTTTTGTCCCGGTTCAGGGGGACTTATGGTCATGGGACTCTCCTCTCTACTACTCGAAAATACAGAGCGGATAAAAGCGCTTTCTATTAAATAGACAAATATAAATTGAGTCTATAGAAAGCTTGAATGGCAATTTTGAGCTTTGAAATATTCCCTCATCCATTGCCTAAAAGGCTTATGAAAAAAGCCAAAAGCAACATTTGAAGGGATACACAACGCTCCAATAGCCTGACTCATAAGGATTCTTAAGTTGGCGGATAAGAGTCCTAAACACTGGAAAACCAGGGTGCGAGGCAGGTTAAGTAACAAACTACAGAATCTCTGTCGATCTTGGTAAGCGAAATTTTCACAAGTTAATAACCCTGGCGAGAGCAAATTCAATACGCCCCTTGAAACCTTTAAAAATCGGATCTTTATGTCGTTTTATTTACTTCTTGAAGAGGATTTTTGTTTAGCTTGGCGAGTAGAGACAAGAGCTTTTAAAGATTGGCTGGTTCTGGGGTTCTAGTGTCGGATGAAAGCGGTGATTATTCCTTTTTCGGAAAAAATACCTCGTTAATGCACGACCTTACACCTGGTGGTGGAGCAGTATGAGCTAAGCCTTGGGGAACGACCGCACAATCTGTCCAAGCATTAGAAAAAAGTAGGGACAGCTCTACGTTCATTTGCACTATCCCTTGGTTGTAAGAGAACTCGCCGTGTAGACTCAATGATGTAGGTTCTGAATCGACTAAACGTTATGAACAGTTTCGTCAGTTTGCGTCGTTGCCTGGTTGGGCTGGTGATGGTAATGGTGCTTTGCTTGACAGGCTCCTATACAGCCTATGCCACCAGCTTCGACCGCCAGAACTTAAGGATGGCCGATTTCTCAAGCCAGGATCTGCGCGGTAACGACTACACCCATGCCGACCTAGCCGATGCTGACCTTAGCCATGCGAATCTACGGGGTGTGCGCCTGTTTGACACCACATTAGCGAGGGCCAACCTGGAAGGGGCTGATTTAACCGGCGCTACCCTAGACGGGGCGAGACTGGTGCGAGCTAACCTCACCAATGCGGTTTTGGAGGGTGCCTACGCCTTCGACACAGACTTTCGCGGGGCTAAGATTGACGGAGCAGACTTTACCGATGTGCTGCTATCTCCAAAAGTCAACACAATGCTCTGCGAAGTGGCTGGCGGAACCAACCCGGTCACCGGGCGCAATACCCGTGACACCCTCTACTGCCCTTCCTAACGCAGTTTGCCTTGAGTCGTGAAACGTCCCTTAATGCCAGATCAGGAATGCCTTCAGTCGCTAAGCTCTCACTGTATGACACTGACCTAACGCTCTGGTTCGCCGACACCTTAGCCAAACTTCGCGGTGGCAACTTCTCAGAAGTTGATGTAATGCACTTAATTGAGGAAATTGAAGGCTTGGCAGGGCGAGAGCGCAATGAGATAGAAAGTCGCCTTGATGTTCTGCTGTCTCATTTACTAAAGCGCCTCTACGTGGATAGCCCCTACGACTATCGAGGTTGGGAAAACACCATTAGGGAACAACGCAAACAACTGCGACGAATGTTCAAGCCGTCTCCTAGTTTGCGGCAGTATGCTCAAGAGGTTTTCCCAGAAGCCTGGCAGGATGCCTTGGCAGATGTAGAAGCCAATTATCCTGACACCATGTTTCCCCACGAGTGGCCCTACAGCCGAACCGTGGAAAGCTTACTGTCGGCGTCATTCTGGACGAGCTAGATTTTGCACTCCCTTTCCCTAGAAAGGCTACTACGTAGGCTAGCGCATCCTACAGCTAGTCTGTACACTTGAGTCTGAGCTGGCCTTGCTCCAGCTTCGATTTGGCCATTTTCCCTCTGCCGTTATGCTAGAACCTTCTGTGCTTCGCTCCCTGGTTTGGACAGACTATCGTCTGGCTGTTATCTTCATGGTTTTTTGCCCCTGGCGCTTTTGATCTGGGCCTTTGTGCAAAAAAATGAGCCGATCCAGCATTTACTGACCATTTATTGGAAGGTTGCCAGCCTGCTGATGATTACGGTTTATCTGATGATAGGGGGCTTCACCATCAGTTTTCTCGCAGCTCTCATGGCACGGGTGTTGATTCCTTTAGGGCTATGGTTTTGGGTTGATCTCAATGAGGAAATTCGTGAGCAACCTGGTTCAGTACTAAAGCTGATATTTAGTGCTTGGCGATGGGCCGCAACCCTCTACAACGTGCTGGGAGCCGCTATTTTGTTGACCTTTTTACCCTGTGCGTTTTCAGCTACCCGATTTGGTGCGGCCGATTGCCAAACCTGGCTAGAGCCACCTCTACTTTACAAGGAGTTTTTCACAGCGGCTACACCAATGGTTTCCTGGGATTCTTTGGTATTCTTGGCCTGAGCATTTATCTTTTATCCTTAGGGTGGTTTGTGTTTGTTCGCCTGGGCAAGCAAGGACGGCAGGCCATCAATTAAGGCCAAATCCATAACCCTCCAATCCTGGACCTCCAATCCTGGAATCTCCCAAGCCCTAGGGAAAACTCTGACCACTCCCCCTCCATGTTCTTTGTGCTGCTGTAGTCGTCCCACATCTCTAGGCATCAGACCCTTGATTATGCCTCCGCTATCCCCTGGCCTTCGTTTAGAACAATACACCCTCAACCATCCCGAAGAAGTTCTGCTAGTGCGTGCGCTCATTGCCGGACAGTCTGATGAGGTGATTATCTTTCGTGGATTTTCTAGCTCCTTAGTTCGCCCTACGGCCTTTGACCCCGATGTGCCCGTGCTACCCGCCGAGGCAGATATTCAAAGTATCGACATTCTCAAAGGCCCCTATTCACCGGCTGAGCCTCACTATCTCCAGCAAGGACTATCTTGGACGCAAATGCTAGCCTTGCTGGAGGCATCTGGGGTATGAGCCCTAGGGACATCGACTTAATGCAGAAAATCCTGACTGGCAAAGGGGGCAGGAGGCAGGAGGCAGGAGGGCCGGAGCTGCCGGATTCTGACTCCTAGTTGCGGTATTTTAGGTTTGCAAAACCGTCTCGCCTCACGTTGATACCCTGTGGTTCTTTGCCGGTAATAATCGGGCGTTATCCGTGCATAGATGCGCTGAGTTGCTTAGGATAAATAGAATCGCAACTTCTTTGCCATGCTGAGCCAGATTCAAGCCCTTGCCGCCGAGCTTACGCCTCGTTTGATTGAAATTCGTCGTCATCTCCACAGCCACCCTGAGTTGAGTGGCCAGGAATATAAAACTGCGGCCTATGTGGCTGGCGTGCTGTCTTCCTGTGGGCTGCGGGTGCAGGAGCTAGTCGGGAAGACGGGGGTAGTCGCTGAGCTGAAAGGGGGAGATGACCCTCGTATTCTAGCGATTCGGGCCGATATGGATGCCTTACCCATTCCCGAACGGGTAGAGTTAGACTTTGCCTCCACGCAGTTAGGGATTATGCATGCCTGTGGCCACGATGTTCACACCACAGTTGCCCTAGGAACGGCCATGCTGTTGTCTCAGCTAGGAGAACGGCTTCCGGGCAAAATTCGCTTCCTATTTCAGCCGGCGGAGGAGACGGCTCAGGGAGCCCGGTGGATGATTGAGGATGATGTCATGGAGGGGGTTTCAGCGGTTTTAGGGATGCACGCTTACCCCAGCCTACCCGCGCGTAGTATTGGCATTCGTTACGGAGCGCTTACTGCCGCTGCTGATGATTTGGAGATTTTAATTATTGGTGAATCGGGGCACGGTGCTCGCCCCCATGAAGCCGTTGATGCGATCTGGATTGCGGCCCAAGTGGTCACCGCTTTGCAGCAGTCGATCAGCAGAACCCAGAATCCGCTGCATCCGGTGGTGCTGACAGTCGGACAAATCAGCGGTGGGCGTGCCCCTAATGTAATTGCCGATACTGTAAAGCTATCAGGGACGGTACGCTCTCTGCATCCAGAAACCCGCAATCACTTGCCTCAGTGGATAGAAACTATTGTGGCCGGAGTGTGCCACACCTACGGAGCTAAGTGCGAGGTAGTTTATCGGCGGGGTGTGCCCTCGGTGCTTAATGATCCTGCCTTAACAGAGCTAACGGCCCGCTGTGCTAGCGAAGCCCTTGGTGATGAGAATCTTCTACTCATCCATGAACCTTCTCTGGGAGCAGAGGATTTTTCCTTATATTTAGAGCACGCTCCGGGCACGATGTTTCGCCTAGGAGTTGGTTTCACCGATCGCGCCGTGAATTACCCGCTGCACCATCCCAAGTTTGAGGTGGATGAGTCAGCCGATCGCCGCCGGGGTGGTGACTATGGCCTACGCTAGCTACCGCTACTGGCAGACGATTACACCCTCTGCCCAAGGTAGTACCCCTCGATTGCTACCTGCTCTCCCCTTACAGCCCTAACCCTACTTAATCGAGGCATTAACCCAACCCGGTTACTGATTTTAATTTGCCCTCAACTTACTGTTCTAAGGGTACCTACAGGAGGACTGACCTTGTCAACGCCAATCCCTATCTACCTCGTCAACGCTACAGATTTGACTAAACAGCACTCAGAGAGCCAAGTTTGGGCGGCAGCCACCGGCTTTAAAGCCGAACCCAATACCATATGCCTGGTTCCAGGCCCAGCAGGGACTCTGGCTAAGGTGTTAGTGGGTAAGCCCGACCTGGTGGATACCTGGACACTGGGTACATTATCGCAAATTCTACCAGCCCAGTCCTATTATCTGGCGGATGACTGGTCTACTGCGGTGGCCACCAAACTGTGGCTGGGCTGGCGGTTAGGAGAATACCGATTCTCTTTGTATAAGCCGCTAAACGCCACGCCCCTAGCAACGCTGCTGCCTCCGGCGAGGGCAGATGAGGCCTATGTCAATCAGACCGTAGCGGCAACTACCCTAGTTCGCGATTTGGTAACCACCCCGGCTGGGGATATGGGGCCAGATCAGCTAGAAGCTGCTACTCAAGCCCTAGCCGATGCCCATGCCGCTAATCTCGCGATCATTCGAGGAGAAGCGCTGCTTGAGCAGGGTTACCCCCTAGTGCATGCGGTGGGTCGCGCCGCAGGCCAGAGCCCACGCCTGCTGGACTTGACCTGGGGCCAGCCCAGCGCCCCGAAAGTAACCCTGGTGGGTAAGGGGGTTTGCTTTGATACTGGTGGGTTGGATATCAAGCCTGCCGCTAGTATGAAGCTGATGAAAAAAGATATGGGTGGAGCCGCCGTGGTGTTGGGGCTGGCGGCCATGATCATGGGTTTGCAACTGCCGATACGCCTACGGGTGCTCATTCCTGCGGTTGAAAATGGAATTGCTGGCAATGCTGTCCATCCTCTGGATGTGCTACCCTCCCGACGCGGGCTAACCATAGAAGTTGGCAACACCGATGCCGAAGGCCGGTTAATTTTGGCTGATGCCCTCTGGGAAGCCATTAATGAGAAACCCGAACCTGCCTTAGTGCTTGACTTTGCCACTCTAACTGGAGCCGCTCGGGTTGCCCTGGGCACTGAGTTACCGGCTTGCTTTAGCAACCATCCCCAAACGGTCGCCGCTCTGATGGCTTGCGGCTTGCAGGTGGATGATCCACTCTGGCAGTTGCCTTTATATCAGCCCTACCGAGCCCTTCTAGACAGCAAAGTGGCTGACCTCTCAAACATCTCCGATAGCGCCTACGGGGGGGCTATTACAGCCGCCCTGTTTTTGCAGGAGTTTACCCGTCCTGATATTCCCTGGGTTCACATAGATCTGATGGCGTGGAACGTTCGCACACTACCGGGCCGCCCAGAAGGAGGCGAAGCGATGGCCATGCGAGCTGTATTTGAACTCATTCAGCAACGATTTGCTTAAGGATTGTTAGCTAATTAACCTCAGGGGCGAGGCTGCCAAGCGGCCAACTCTGCTTCAACTAGAGGAATTACCTGTTCTGCAGGGATTGGCTCGCCAAAATAAAACCCTTGCCCATAGTCACAGTGAAGTGTTTTAAGCCAAGCCACGTGACGGGCACACTCGATCCCCTCTGCAATCACCTCAACTCCCAAATTATGAGCCAACCCAATGATGGATTGAATGATAGTAAAACCCGTATTGGTAGAGTCTTTGTCCATGCTTTGGATAAACGATTGATCAATTTTAAGCGCATCAATGGGAAAATCATCTAAATGACTCAGGGATGAGTACCCCGTCCCAAAATCATCGACAAGTACTTTAATGCCCAGGTCATTTAGTTGATCCAGAACAGTTTTGGATAGGGCAACATTGCCCATGAGCGTACCCTCTGCAATTTCTAATTTAAAGTTAGACGTGTTAAATTTATGCGTCTCAATTAGCGCTTTGAGAGAGTCAATCAAGGCTGGGTCAGAAAATTGACGTTTAGAAACATTAACGCTAATGATGATGTTAAAGTCGGGGGAAAATAAGGTTTCCCATTTCCCTAATTGGGAGCAAGATTCTTGCAAAGCCCACTGGCCAATTGCCACCATTAAGCCGGTTTCTTCCGCCTGTTGGAGAAAGTGCTCTGGCTTAAGTAAGCCTTCTTCCGGATGCTGCCACCGAACTAGGGCTTCTAACCCAATTATGCGCTGAGTTTGCAACTCAAAAATGGGTTGATAGTAAAGAACAAACTCCTGGCGTTCAATGGCGCGCTTGAGAGAACTGTCTAGCTGTAAAAAGCTCAGCGAGCGGGTGTCTAGAGTATGGTCAAAGACGGCATATCTAGAACGGCCGGCAGCTTTAGCTTGGTACATAGCTATGTCTGCGTCTCTAATAATCTCTTCGACACTCTCATAAACTACCTCGCTGAAGGCAATGCCGATGCTAGCGCTGGGAAATATTTCATGGCTATCTAACCAGAGCGGTTTAGCAAGTTCCTTTTGCAAGCGCTCTGCTACTTCAACGGCCATTTCAACCGTTTGAATGTCATGCAAAAGAATCGCGAACTCGTCTCCACCAAGGCGAGCAATGGTGTCTTGGGGGCGCAGATCACTTTTAAGTCTAATGGAAATCTCAATTAGAAATTGATCGCCTGTTAAATGTCCCAGACTATCGTTAATAACCTTAAAGCGATCTAAATCAATAAAAAGAATAGCAAAGTGATAACTTGGTCGAGTTCTTTTTAGATTGACGGACTGAGTAACTTTTTTGATAAATAGACTACGATTAGGCAAGCCTGTTAAACTGTCGTGAGCCGCTTCTTGAAGTAATTTTTGTTCTAAAAGCTTGCGTTCTGTGATATTGCGAATAATGACAATTAGATGACTGCCAGGTATAATTAAAAGCCTGACTTCACAATGAACCAGTTGCTCATCGGTGTATAGAGAAGATTCGAAACTCTGATCTTTTTGGGATCTTGACGCAAGCTGACCGTATTTGAATAGTTTAATAACGAAATTAATCGGAAAGCATTCCGAAATAGACTGCCCTAAACAATTGTAAGAGATGACGGCCAAGGCTGGATCGGTCGCCCTGTTGAAGGCCAAGATATGACCATTTAGGTCAAGTTTGAGCACTAGATCTGGAAAAATTTGAAACAGGTCAGAGTGATGAGTCTCTGATAATGAATAGGTTTCTGGAGTGGCCGTAGATTGGTCAATAGGGTTGGCAAGAGATGACTCAATCAAGACCTGCGGCTCAGGTGTCTGATGATGGCCCGATGCCGTTGGCTCGCTCATTAGCTTGGCATAGGTATCTTGGCAGAACGAAATGATATCCCCTAGTTCAAGATAGCTTTCTTTAACGGCTTGCCCATTCACTAGTAATCCATTTGTACTGGCGTGGCCGTCAGCATCACCGTCCACAATGTAGTACTGCCGGTTGAGCCAAATTAGACTGGCGTGATAGCGAGAAACACCTTTAGAAAATAATCGTATATCGGCCTCGATATCTCGACCAATGGTATAAAAATTCCCGGTTAGGGGAAAGGTCTGCCTTCGCTTCCCATCCCAAATTAAAAGAGTCAGGCTTGGCTGCGGCCTAGGTTGAAGTGGGTAGCCGTCATAATTGCTGGTTGGTGACATTAGCTTTAGTGCACTATCCGAAAATAGCAATGGCCTGGATAAACTCTGGTAAACAGCAAATCAATCTTTTGAGTTCAGTCTATTCAAATCCATTGATTAGGTTTGTGGTGCTATCTAATTGCTGTTGTTCCAGCATTGCCAGGACCGTTGCATTATCAGTTGGTTTAGAGAAATAGTAACCTTGCATCTTGTCGCAGCCAAGTTGTTGAAGAGAGACTAGGTCGTCGAAGGTTTCGACACCCTCAACGATGACGTCTAAATCAAGACGATTGGCAAGCATCATGATGGCTTCACTCATGGCCCAGTTTTTGTTTTTAATAAAAGAACGATCAATTTTTAAGGTATCAAAAGGTAGGTCTTGTAAACGCCCAAGGGAAGAATAGCCAATGCCAAAATCATCTACGTAAAGTTGAATGCCTAGCTCACGTAATTCAATTAATACTTCTAGTGCCAAACTTTGATTCTCGATTAAGGCGCTTTCGGTAATTTCCAGCTTCAAGTTGCTGGGGATAATATGATTTTGCTGAATGATTTGATCAATTTGGTTAACCAGTTGAGGTTGTAGGAGTTGTATAGTTGATAGGTTAACGCTGACACTCAGCGGTGCAATGGATGGGAAATTTACTTGCCATTGGTGCAACTGCCGACAAGCTTGATCTAACAACCAAAGGCCCAATGAACGGATTAGACCAGTTTTTTCTGCAAGAGGAATGAAGATATCTGGAGCGATCAATCCCTGACTACCATGCCGCCAACGAGCTAGGGCTTCAAAGCCAATGATTTGGTTCTTATTGATAGAAATTATGGGTTGATATACCAAGTAAAATTCTTGGCTTTCAAAGCCCTTGAACAAATCATTTTCTAATTGGAGTAACTCTATCTCCGAAGGAGAGAGTAAGGTCAATAGAGGGGCCGGTTGGTTTTCCAGGGCATTGGCCAGACGGTTAAGACGCTCGGCATTGTTAATGGCAATGGCGAGCAAACGCTGACCATGATCTGAAAGGCAGCCAAATTGTTGATGCTCTAGGAGCTTAAGAGCGCCTTGAATGGAGGTTAGAGGGGTTCTTAGTTCGTGGCAAATGAGCAGCGAAATATCTTCGAGTTGACGGAGAGGATACTCTGAAATGGGCAGCGAAACCTCGTTGGAATAAGCGGAGTTTGAATTTGGCATGATAGATGCATTGTATCAATGACGGACAAGTAACTTAGCTCAGAGCTGTGGTTTTCTGGGGTAAATTCGACACAACCGCCGCTGGTTTAGGGTAGGGGGGAGCGCATTTCTACCCAAACGGTGTAATGGGTTTTAGATACCGTTACGCAAACCTTGAGTCCCCGATTACTTTCCTCGTTAGCCTTGGCATAGGCCTGTAACCGGTCGGTGATGGCAAACCGCTGAAGGCAAGTATAAAAATCATTACGGAAAAGCATGCCATCGTGAATGCCCTCATTCCAGAATTTGAAGGGGGAGACCAAATCCTCAACCACTGACACAGGGAGCACTGTAGGTTACCCAGAAAACTTCATTTTTAAGGTAATGGGCAAATGTGTCATTCTCGTGAACCTGCCGTCAGCCCATTACGATTCGTGATTCGCTTAAAAATTGCTCCAAGCCTACCATTCTAAGGCCGTTTCAATTTGACCACCCAGCAGCCCCGGATCGAATGGCTTTACCAATACGGCCCGAGCTCCAGCTTCAGCGTAGGCTTTTTGGGTAGCTAGCTTTAGCGTAGCCGTCAGCAGAATGACTGGAATGTTTTGGGTATTGGTATTTTCGCTGAGTTTGATCAGGGTAGTAAGCCCATCAGGATCCGGCATAATTACGTCAAGTAGGATGGCATCGGGATGGTAGGTGGCGGCTAACGCTACTCCCTCGTCACCAGAGGCCGCTGTGGCGACATCCCAGTTCTTAGTAATTTCTAGACTAACCTTGGCAATTTCTCGAACATCGGCTTCGTCGTCGATAATTAAAATGCGCTTAGCGATCATAAAGTGGTGCTCCGTTAGGGTACTTGCCAGGGGCGCTCAGTTACCAGGGCAAGGGTGGGGGTTAACACTGCCGTATTTTAGCAAGGGGGATTTTAAAGACACCGGTTAGGGTTTAAATATAGGGTTTAAATAATGGGTAAACGGGTTTTAAGCAATTGGCCGCAGTCTGATAGAGGCCCTGCAGAGTTGGCCCATGCTCAGGGAAGGTGGCAGCCCCCAACAGAAGCTCAATCTGAGTTTGGTGCCCTTGGTCGGCCAGTAAGGAATTTGCCAGCAGCAATTTCAGGCTAGGCCAAAGTCGCTCTTGGGCCGTTAACCAATCTGCATTCCAGAGCCCGATGAGAATCTCGCTGCGATCCCAGCAGGCTATAACATCGCCGCTTTGGAGTAGATCAGGCAGTTTGTGGCTGATGGTTTTAAGAAGATGCTGGGTCAACCGCTCCGTTGGGTCGCCAGTTTGGGGGATGAGCCTCAACAGCAGCAGGCTGAGGGGCTGATCATGGCGGTGAGCCAGTTTGAGCAGTAGCTCCAGCTCTATGGTGGCCCGGTACCGATTGGCTAAACCCGTAAACCCGTCGCTACCAGTTAGGGCTTGACGCTGGCAGTAGCGTTCACAGTGGTGGCTGAGGCGGCTGACGAGTTCGACGGTGTTCCATGGTGTAAATAAATAGTCATCAGCACCAGCGCGATAGATGGAGGCTGAATCAATGGTTTCTTGCTGTGGGGTGAGACATAGGATAGGCCGGGCTTGCCAGGGTTCATGCTGGCGTAGGCGTTGGCACAGCTCGAAAGGGTTGAGCTTGACCATAGCTAAATCTATGAGGATGGCATCTGGGAGAAAGGCGTCTAAACTGGCCCAGATCGTTCCTAGGTCAGTTGAGGCTATTACCTCCCAACCCCAGCCAATTAAGCTGTGCTGAAGGTTGCCTAAGCAGGTTGAGCTGTCTGTGATGGCCAGTATTCTACCAGGAGCGGGGTCGGTTAAACTGGGGGCTGCCCTGATATCTTTAGCAGCTGACGGGGAACTCAGCCACGGAGTGTAAGGCCAGGCTGACGATGGTGGTTGAGGTGGCGTGTTCAGCAGCCGTTGGAGTTGTGCAACTAAGCCACAAAAGGCCTGACTCTCGGCCAGATTAGGGGTTTGGAGCCACTCTTCAAGGTTAGCCGCCAGCTGCGAGCCTGCGGTTAACCCAAAGAGGCCCAGGGAACCGGCGAACTTGTGGGCGGCGGCCAGGGCAGCTTTGTGCAGGCTCGGTGGGAGATGACCTTGCTTCAGGGCATCGGCGGCTTGTTGAAGAGCCTCCAATCGGGCATTGAGAGTGGGCTTAAATCGCTCAAAGGATCTGGCGGCGGCGGTCCTGGCCGTTGTAACTGGGTCGGGAGCAGGGCTGGAAGGCTGGGACTTAAGGCGATAGCCCATACCATAGATATTTTCGATCATGTCATCGGCCCCGGCCTGTTTGAGTTTGCGGCGCAGACGCTTAATGTGGGTGCGAATCGTTTCTTCGCCGGGAGCTTCTTCCAAGCTCCAAAGCCGTTCTAGCAGTACGGTGTTGCTAAAAATGCGCTGCGGGTGGCGCAAAAACAGCTCCAGCAGGCCATATTCCTTGGGGGAAAGGGAGAGGTGATGATCGTCGATGGTAACCTGGCCCGTATTAGCGTTTAGCTGGAGCGCTCCCCACTGTAGGGTTGGGCTATCAACCAGGTGAGGACGGCGTAGGAGAGCCCGCATGCGGCGGTTAACTCAATTGGGGTATAGGGCTTAACCAGATAGTCATCGGCCCCGGCATCTAGCCCCATAACTTTGTCGGTGCTGCTGCCTTGGGCCGTTAGTAATAGGATTGCGCCTGAGTAACCGCTTTGTCGCAATCGCTGGCATAGAGAGAGGCCATCTAAACGCGGTAAATTGATGTCTAAAACGATTAGGTCGTAGGTTGTTGCGGCGGCATACTGCCAACCCAACAGGCCATCCGTCGTAGTGTCCACTACGTAGTTTTGGGCTGTTAGGTCAGCCGTGAGCTGATCAACCAAGAGTTCATCATCATCTACCAGGAGAATTTTCATGGTTATGCTACCCCTAGCTCATACAACTCTGCCAAGACCACAGCAAGCTGGCGATCAGGGTGGTAGGTGCTGGATGGCGGCCAGGAACTGACCCAGATACTTTGAGATTACCCTGTCAGAGGCGGATTTCAAACGTTACGGTTAATCACTATTAAATAGCGGGTTCCTGGACTATGTCACATGATTCTGGGTTAGCGAGGCAGGCGTCAAACGAACCAAAAGAAATCTTGGTCGTTGATGATGTGCCTGACAATCTACGATTGTTACTCCAGGCTCTATCGTCTGAGGGGTATCGGGTGCGCTGCGCTAGGAGTGCCACTATGGCACTGATGCAGGTGCAGCAGG
>JAAUUR010000084.1 GCA_012031045.1 Leptolyngbyaceae cyanobacterium SM2_5_2 | reverse complement strand
ATTTGTGGCGGGCAAACGTCGCGGGCTACCTCTTTGCAGAAATTTTGCGCCTTCAGCGGCCCTGGACGATTCCTAAAACCTTCCTGATTCAGCACCCAGCGGCAGCGGCCACAGCTTTGAGGCCACAGCTTTGAGGCCCGATGGGGTGCGATGGGGTGATTCTCGACGAAACGACTCTACCGGCAGAACCACAGTGGCAACAAGAACCGGTTATTGACCTGAGTTAGTCTATGGTGATGGTGGCGGAAGTAAAGCGAGGTCAAAAACTACAGAGTCCCTGCCGATGGCGGCATGGGGTTGACAATAATCACCGTAATGTTGTCGCGCCCACCCCGCTCTTTGGCAGAGTTAATCAGGGCGGTGGCGGCGGCTTCGCAGGCCCGGATCGATTTCAGGTGAGAGGCGATTAGGTGGTCGGAGAGTTCTTCGGTGAGGCCGTCGCTGCACATCAGCAGGCGATCGCCCACCTGCACTTCAATGGGCTGCACATCAATCTGCGCCAGGTCTTCTCGACCGAGACATTGAGACAGTACGTGCCGCCAGGGGTGGCTGCGCGACTGGGCCGGGGTAAGCTCTCCCTCGCGGATGGCACGGGCAATCCAGGTGTGGTCTTCGGTAATTTGTTCGAGCTGGTGACCGCGCAGGCGATAGAGGCGAGAATCCCCCACGTGGGCACACCAGGGGTGGTCATCCTGGCGTCTAAAGGTGAGCACTACCACGGTAGTACCCATGTCGGCCCGCTCTGGGTGCAGGCGTTGATCAGTCAGGATCGCCTCATTGGCGTCAATCAGGGCTTGCTTAAGCAATTCCCCGTCGATTTAGCTGTCTCCCACTGCTGGTCGAGAAAGGTCTTGATAGTGGCGGTAGCTAGGCGACTGGCCTCTTGCCCCCGGCGTGGCCGCCCATACCATCGGCCACGATGAAAAATCGTCCGCCTGGATCTACATAGTAGTCATCCTGGTTATTACTGCGTAATAAGCCAGGATCCGTCAGCCCCGAAAATTGGTAATCCACCATATCCAACCAGCTGTTAAACCCCTAGGGCAACCGATCCGCTCGGTTAGCCTTGATTACCGCTTGCACAAAGGCTACCCCAGCCGCCAGCGCCAGGGCTCCCGGTGCCAGCGCCAACCATGGCCAGGACGACATCAGTACCCCAGTGGCCGAAAGAGTAAACGCTCCCACCAGAATGGCATAGTTATTAGCCATCGTAACACTGCCAATGCGGCGCAGCGTTCGATCCGTTTCAATGGAGCGTACCCGTACGCGGATGTCGCCCCGTTCGAGCTTATCAAGGGTATCTTCGATGCGCCGGGGTAGCCCCAGGGCGGTAGTGCTGACCTGGGCCGCCTGGCGGCTGAGTTCTCCGAGTAGGGTATTGGCCCCATCGCCTGAATTACCGAGAGTCATAAGCTGTGCAGCAAACGGCTTGGCCGCTTCCATAAAGTTAAAATCTGGATCTAATCCCTTGCCGACCCCTTCCAGGGTAGAAAAGGCCCGCATTACAAAGGTAAACGTAGCCGGAAAGCGGAAGGGTTGGTCGTAGGCTACCGCATAGAGGTCATCGCTAATGGCTTCAATGGACTGCTCCTCAAAGGGCTTGTCCATGAAGTTATCCAAAATATACTGGATCGCGCGTCGAACTGGGCTCATGTCTTCCACTTCGGCCAGCGCCCCCAGCTCAACCAGGGAGGACATCACCTGGTCGGCATTCCGCTGAGCAATGCCCATGAAGGTACCCATGAGGCGCTGCCGCGTCATAGGCTGCACCTGCCCCATCATACCGAAGTCGTAAAAAATCAACGCGCCATCCAGGCTAACGGCGATGTTGCCAGGGTGAGGATCGGCGTGGAAAAAACCATCGTCTAGCAGTTGATGTAGATAAGCCTGTGCCCCCAGCTGAGCTAGGCGCTTACGATCTAGCCCAGCGGCCTCCAGCGCCTCATAATGGCTGATTTTTATGCCGGGCATATACTCCAGGGTCAGCACCCGCGAGGAGGCGTAGCGCCAGAACACGCGGGGCACGTTGACCCACTCAATGCTGCGAAAATTACGCCGAAAGGTATCGGCATTACGGCCTTCATTCAGGTAGTCGATTTCTTCCCAAAGGATGCGGCAGCACTCTTCGTAGATGCCAAGCCAGTCGCGGCCTCGGCCCCAGGTGGGATGATTTTGAAAATAGTGGGCGATGCCTTTGAGAATAGACAGATCGATGGTGAAGAGCGATCTCAGCCCCGGTCGCTGCACCTTAACCACCACCTCATCGCCGTTGTGCAGTTGAGCGCGATCACCTGACCCAGGCTGGCCGCCGCCAGAGGAATGGGGTCAAAGGTGCGGTACAGAGCATGGATAGGCTTGCCCAAATCCGCCTCAATAATATCGCGGGCCTGCTCATAGCTAAAGGCGGGCACCCGGTCCTGCAGCTTCGACAATTCCTCGACAAACTCAATGGGGAAAATATCGGCGCGGGTGGAAAATAGCTGTCCTACCTTAATAAAGGTTGGCCCCAGGTCGAGCAGGGTTTCACGAATCCACACAGCTAGGGTGCGGCGGCGTTCAGCCTGCTTTTCGGAGGTAATCGTGCCGCCGTAGCTCCACGCCTTACCGTAGAGCCAGCGGGCTCCCAACAGCCGCAGCACAAATCCCCAAATATCAATGTATCGCCGTCGCCGTGAGTAGCGGCCCTGGTTCCAGCGGTAGGCATTCTGACTGTAAACGATCGGCTTTTCGACCCCTAGCAACCTCGGCTCACCGGAGCCAGCCGCTAGCGTTTCAAGGCTGTCTGCCACTAGGGGAAGACGTGGGGAAGCCTCAACCAGAACAGCTACATCGCCATCGGGAGGGATGCCGTTCTGGTTAGCCGCCGCCAAGGGTAGGGACTCATCCGCCAAGGGCGACGCGGGCTTAGGCTGGGCAGATGGGTCAGAAACTGCGGACACTCAGGCTCCTAACTGGCTGAATAAACTGGTAAAGCTGGGAATTCCTAGGCCCGGACTCGAGCCGCCGTGCGATACTGCTGGAGGGCGACACGCACCTGGGCAATCTCGGCTCTTAGGGTATCAATCGTAGCCTGAAGATCCTCGGCTTGGCTGCCAGCGGGGGAAGATGTAGCGCCAGGAGTAGCCTGATCGGCCTCAGCTTCGGCTTGCTGGGCACGAACCATCACCTCTTCGGCAAACTGCCTGAAGTTTTCCCGCTGCTCGGCATCAAACTTTCCTAGCCAGCTGAGGGAATCTGTGAATAAGCGTTCAGTACGCTCATTGACGACCTCGGCCAGAGCACGACCCACAAAAATGCGTGTAGCATCGGACTGCTCATAATAAAACCTCAAGGTACCCAACGGTTTACCCTAACCACTGTTTAGAAGTATAACGCTCTTCCCCCATCGCGCTGGCCAATGGCGTAGAACTCAGGCCCAGGCATCAGCACCCCTTAGCTAGAGGTCAACGGTGGCGGTGGCGCCGGGGCGGGCACCAGTGGAGCGGGGGGAGCCACCAATCCAGGATCCTCGCCAGCTCCGTTGGGTACCACAGGATCGGCGGGGGTAGGCGCTTGCCTATCTTCATTGCCCCCTTCTGTAAAGGGTTCAGGAGTGGTGGGCAAAGGCTCAGGTGTGGCCAGCGGATCATCAGGAGGTAGAGCAGGCGAGCCTTCGCCTCCCCCATCCAGGTTATCTTCCCAGGGATTCAGCACGGGATCTTCCACAGCCGGGGGCAGGGGTTCAGCCGCCGGGAGCGGGGCTTCTGGCTCTAGGGGTGGGGCTGGTTCGGCGGGCGTATCACCGTAGTCAGGCTGAAAGCGCCCCGACTAGCCGGGGCAGACCAGTCCCCTTGGCCCCCTCGCCAATCTGGCAGGGGCGGGAAGGACTGATCGGGGTTAAGTAGAGCTGGGCCAGACAGGCTTGAGGGCTGTAGCCGAGACTGCAAGCCTAAGGTTAATCCGCTCACGCCAGCGATCAGGCCGGTTCCAACCAGCGCCCAGGTAGCCAGCTTCGGCATGACTGTGGCGCTAGGGGAAGTTGAACCGTAGGCCAAGGGAAAGGCTTGGGTTCTAACCCATGGGCCTTTTGACGTCGCTACTTGAGTCGTTTGGCCAGGGACAACCACGGTAGTAACCCCTGCGCCTTGACCTGAGACCGACAAATGGGCGGCCAAGGAGCCAGGTGCCTCACTGGGTAGCGCCTCTAGCGGGGGCAGCAAAGCTAGCCATTCTGAAATTGTGCCAACGGTAGCTTGGCTACCAAGATGCAGAGCTGTCTCCAAACTAATCGGCAGCCCTGGCAGGCGGTGGCGCACGTCTACTGCTAGCGGAGCCTGGGTATGCTCTGCCCGTTGACCCGTTAGCAAGAAATACAAGAGATGGGTTAAGCCCTGCACCAGCTTAGATTCACTGACGCTGTGCTCGTAGGCCGACGTAGCGGGCAGGTCAAACCCCACAAACCTAAGAGCGGCGGCGTTCATCCACAACTGGTCGGGGGTCAACTGCAACCCGCGCCAGCCTAGGGGACGCAATTGCTGTAGGGCATCGGCTAACGGCTGAATGACGGTTAGGCTGCGCCGAGGTGACAGCGGAACTTGACCAGACGGGAGATCAGTAAACGGCACTCCCAGGGGCAGCGGCAAGATTTGATAACAGACCCCATCTTCCTCAAAGCCTCGCAAGCGCACCGACAGCAGCGGATGACCGAGCTTACCCACCGCCTCTAGATAGTCATAAAAGGCCGAACGCCGTTCAGCCGAGGGAATGACCTCTGGATGGCGACTACCCAGAACCCGCACCAGCACCCACTGGCCACTGGGAACATGGGTGGCTAAATAACCTGGCCCAATGGCATCCTCACGACCGAGCGCATCAATAACATAGGTGCCGTTTTGCAGTGCTGTACCAATCGCTAGTGTCATAGACAGAGGCCCAGGGGGGAATGCCCTCAATTTCTCTGTCACTTTAACCTGTTCTGGGACGGATTGGGGCAGCGGATGAGCCAGCTCAGGGGGTGAGGCGGGGTTAGTTTGGGTAGTGCTGGCGGACAAAATCAGCGGCTTCAGCGGGGGTTTGGATGAGGCCGTCAAGCTGGGCCGCCAGGGTGGCGTTGAGGATGACCCGAAACTGAGGGCCAGGGGCATAGCCCAGTGTTTTAAGGTGATCCCCATCCATCAACGGCGACAGCTCTCGCCACTGGGTCAGGTAGCGCCAGATCATTGACCCCAGGGAACGGGGATGGCGGGCGCTAACCAGCAGCAGCATGGCTAGGTCAGCCTGGGAAAACAGAGCGTAGAGCTGGCTGGACGGCAGTAGCTGGGCGGTCTGCCTTAGCCAAGCCTGCTCGGTGGCATCTAGCTGACCTAGCCGCTCGATGCTGCCCTCGGTGAGTTGTAGCGCCGTGGCAATGGGCCGTCGCTGGGCCACAGGCAGCGCGGCTAACAAAACCTCCAGTCGCAGTTGCCAGGGAATGCAGGGTGGGGACCAGTTAAACCGATCCAGCCAGCGGCTAACCCGGCGCAGTTGCTGCCACAGGCGCGGGGTCATGGCTAGGTCACTGTGAATGCAGCGCAGCGCCCGCAGGTGATCCAACAGCTCTAGCGCCGCTTGCCAGTAAGGGGCTTCTAAGATGTACTTCAACTCATTTTTAAGGCGCACTTGCAGCGCCGGTACACGCCTGACCTGGTTCTGCATTTGGGTGTAGATACCACTATCAATGGCATGGTGAATATAGCCCTCGGTTTGGCCGTCGAGGGTAAAACCTAACCGCACGGCAAATCTGACGGCTCGATAGATGCGGGTGGGGTCTTCAATAAAGCTGTTGGGGTGTAGAACGCGCACCCGGCGCTGCTGTAAATCTATCCCGCCGCCAAAATAGTCGAGCAGTTGCCCGGCACCAGGGCCGTGAGCCGCAGCGCCATGGCGTTGATGGTGAAATCGCGGCGGTAGAGATCTTGCTGAATGGAGCTAGCTTCCACCTCTGGATTAGCCGCCGGATAAGGGTAAAACTCGGTGCGAGCGGTGGCGATGTCAATCATGACTCCTGCCAGGGGATCCGCTAGCTCTCGATGCCAGATCAGCGAGGCCGTCTGAAACCGCCCGTGCACCTGGATATCCACCGCCGGGAAGCGAGCCTTAATCTGCTGGGCTAACTCAACCCCAGCACCCACCTGAGCCGTCTGATAAAAGCCGTCTACGACTAAATCCAAATCGGGCCAGCTAACGGCGGCGGTGGCTGGGTTAAGCAGCAAATCGCGCACGGCACCGCCCACCAAATATAAATGCCAACCCCGCTCCTGAGCCGACTCCGTCATTTGTTGCAGCACATCCCAGAGGACGGGCTGTAGCTGGTTGGCCAGCAGGTGCTGGAGTGGCAGTGCCGGAGCCAACTGGGGCCGATTCACCAATGGCCGGGCGACGCCATTAGCGATCTGCACCTGGTGTAAGTGACGCAGCAAGTCGGTGCGGGTGACAATGCCAACCAGCGATCGCCCCTGCAACACCGGCAGGCGGCCAATGTCGTAGGTCACCATCAGGTCTTCGATGTCGCTCAGGGGGGTGTCGGGGCTGATGGTTTTGAGGTTTGTGGCCATGTATCCCTTCACGGGTGCATGGCTGAAGCCATGGTGGAGGGCTAAATCCAGGTCGCGGCGAGAAATCACACCGACCAGGTTATCCTCCGCATCCACAACCGACAGGCCAGAGTGGCCGTAGCGCAGCAAAATGCGTTGGGCCTCGTCGATGGTGGTGTTAGGCCGGATGGTACGCACCGGGGATGACATCAAATCTCGCGCCGTGGGCGGCTGCGGCAGTTGTGAACGGGCCTCTCGCATCACCTGATCTATCACCTGCACCGGGTCTGCCGTTGTCAACGAGGCTGAAGCCGCTGCGGGGTGGCCTCCCCCACCCAAGGGTTTGAAGATAGCTCCCCAGTCGATGCCCTGGGGCTGGGTTGAGCGCCGGCTGATCCGCCCCTGGGCACGGCCAATCAAAACCAGCTTGCGCAGGGGTGGCCCCAGTTCCACCGCAGCCTCCTTACCAGGGTAGTGGGCCGCAAAGAGTAGCGTATCCACGTCCGCCAGAGCCATCAGCCGCTCGGCCAGACCCGACAGCCCAGGAATAAAGTGATCGACTGACAACAGCACCGTAGCCAGACGGTAGCCCTGCGTGTCGTCCACCGTGAGTTTGTCCATCGCGGTGCCCAGCAAATCTTGCAGGGTAGGCGACAGGCCAGGCTCCACAAACTCAGCAATCACCTGAAGACTGGCTCCCTGTGCCATCAACCAGGCTAGAGCCTGGGCATCGCGGGCGGTGGTTTGCTCAAAGGTAAGCGACCCAGTATCGACATGGATGCCCAGCGCCATCACCGTGGCTTCCGCCACCGTAGGAGTTACGCCTTGCCGCTGCATAGCCTCAACCACCAGGGTCGTTGCCGCCCCGATTGATTCAATCACATGACGCCCTGCCGGAATGTCACCGAGACTGGGCGTATGGTGGTCGTAGATTGTAATCGGCAGATGTCGTTGTTGGGCCTGGGCAATCCATTCGGCGGCAGGGCCAAACCGCTCTGGCTGCTGGGCATCCACCAGCGTTAATGATCGCATCTGAGCCGGGTTAACCGCCCGCCGCTCAATCAGGGGATACTCATCCCGATGTAGCGCCACAAACCGCTGTACGGTGGGGTGGCAGCCGCCCGTTAGCACAATGCGTGCTCCGGGCATCAGGCGGGCCAGCCCCACAGCAGCACCCAGGGTGTCAAAATCAGCGGTAGTGTGGCACAGTACTAGATCCATAGCTAGACGCTAGCATGGGGAATTGCGATCGCCATACCAAGGGCACAATATCGCCCTCCCACGACGCTCCCTTTTCTGATAGCGTACTAATTAAGATCACTGCGGCAATTTGCCTAGCCCGATTGATGGCGGTGGCGCTTCCTGGGAAGCCTGGCTTGGCTGGGGAAGTAGGGGCGCTAGTCCAGGGCGCAGTGTCGTTTTCCAATGCTGTGTTTAAGAGAAAGCTATGGTCATCCTGTTTCAGCTTGCCCTGTTTGCCCTGGTTTTGATGTCCTTTGTGCTGGTGGTGTATGTACCAGTCGCCTACGCCTCACCCCAAAACTGGGATCAATCCAAGAAGTTGATTCTATTCGGCTCAATTATTTGGGGTGTGCTGGTGGTTGTAGTGGGCAGTCTCAACTACTTTGTGGTTTAAGTTAAGGAATCTATGGCGGTATTTGAAGGCACCTTTGCGGCGGCGGAGCCCTTTCGGTTCGCCATTGTTTTGGGTAGGTTTAACGATTTGATTACCGGCAAACTGCTGGAGGGTTGTCAAGACTGCCTCAAGCGTCATGGTATTGACCCTAACCCTGAGGGAACCCAGGTTGATTATGCTTGGGTTCCCGGCAGTTTTGAGGTGCCGCTGGTAGCTCGTCAGCTCGCTCTAACCGGGCGCTACGATGCCATTATTTGCCTGGGTGCGGTCATTCGCGGTCAAACCCCCCACTTTGATTACGTGGCGGCTGAGGTGGCCAAGGGGATCGCGGCGGCGGGGTTTCAGACTGGGGTACCGATTGTTTTCGGCGTACTCACCACCGACACCCTCCAGCAAGCTCTGGAACGCGCAGGCATTAAGGCTAATCACGGTTGGGACTACGCCATGAGCGCCCTGGAGATGGCCAGTTTGATGCAGCAATTCGCCAGGCTAACGGTGGAGTACTCGGCAATGGTGCAGCAAAGCCAGGGCAAATACGGCCAGGGCTCACTCAGCGTGTAATTGCCGCCGAACCTGAGGCAATTTAATTTAGCTTAATATTGACATTCAGCTTATTTTTTGCCATTCTAGATAAGGTGGCCAGTAAGTCATTTAAGGGTTTCTTAACTCTTGATATGGCGAGTTATGCGGGTATAGCTCAGCGGTAGAGCGTCACCTTGCCAAGGTGAATGTCGCGCGTTCGAATCGCGTTACCCGCTTTTGAATCGGTTTAGCTCTATCTAGACAGCTTAGATTTGGATTTCTCCGGGTCAATTTATAACTAGCTGGCTATTCTGGCTATGCCTAATTGGGTCAGCTAGTTACCGTTATCAGGCGCTTTGGTTAGGGCAGTTCAAATTGATGAGTTTCTTGTGTGGCAAGCCTCTCGTTTATTCTGCTGTCTTTTGCCATAGAAGATAGTGGTTTCCCTGATTAAGAAGGGGCTGCATGGCGGCTTCCCAACAAAATGGGGAAAGTAGGTACCCTTGGTTGACGAGGTATGTTGTTACACTGCCCCCAGTGCTAAAAGCCTCGTAAATCAGCACAAACGAGACGCCCCTGGCGTTTAAGCATCAAAGCCAACCATTGCTGATAATCTCTCAAACCAGGGCGGATGAAGGGACTCGAACCCTCGAATGGTGGAACCACAATCCACTGCCTTAACCACTTGGCTACACCCGCCATAATCGCGTTTTTTAATATAGCACCTGAAAAGTCTAACGACCAGAATTTTAGCGGGGATTTTGAGCCTGTTTGCCCTGACTAAAGCCGGAGATTTGTCTGATTTTGCCCCTAAAGTCAGGT
Organism: Leptolyngbyaceae cyanobacterium SM2_5_2; assembly: GCA_012031045.1. Lineage (GTDB taxonomy): Bacteria > Cyanobacteriota > Cyanobacteriia > Phormidesmidales > Phormidesmidaceae > Nodosilinea. The sequence goes on along the minus strand of JAAUUR010000084.1, from coordinate 4,498 downwards.
TTAAATCCTTCACAAATGCTTCACCGTATACCGGAGCAATTGTGAAGAGTTCTTATAATAGATATTCCCTGCTAGACAAACGCTTTGTGAGCCCCCTGAGAAACGCGGTAGCAGTATTGGCCTATCAATGAGGGTTTTTTCGTGTCTGCATCTACACTGTCACCTACAGCCTATCTCTTGGTGTTTCATGGCAGCCGGGATCCGCGACCTGCCCAAGCGGCGGAGTACCTGGCTCAGTTTGTGCGCTTGCAATTGGAGTCAAAGCCCGTTGGGCTAACTGTGGCTAAGTCAGCTCGCCCCAAAGGCTATGTCAGCCCTAGCAGCTACTTTGAACGGCTCCCCATGCCCCTGACGAGTAGTTCCCCAATCAAGGCTAACGACCCAGGGGATTGGCCCTATTCAGCCTATTTGCCGCTGGTTGGTACGGCTTGTCTGGAGGCCGGAGCACTGAGCCTGCATGAGCAAATTATCGAGTTTGGGCACCGAGTTTCGGCGGCGGGGGTGAGATCAATCCGCATCGTGCCTTTGTTTTTGCTGAAGGGCATTCACGTGTCTGAGGATATTCCGGCTGAGGTGCAACTGGCGCAGCGGGCACTACCAACCCTAACTCTGAGACTGTGTGCTCATTTGGGTAGCCATGTGGGGCTAGAGGGGCTGGTGAGAACCAAATTGCAGTCCACTACCGCTGATGATTGGCTGTTGCTGGCTCACGGCAGTCGGCGGATTGAGAGCAATGGGGCGATTCAGTCTTTGGCGGAGTCTTTAGGCGGCACAACGGCCTACTGGGCTGTATCACCCAGCCTTGAAACCCAGGTCATCCAACTGATTCAGCAGGGCGTACAGCGGCTGGCGATTCTGCCCTACTTCCTGTTTACTGGCCCAACTACAGACGCGGTAACTCGGCGTACTGAAGATCTGGCCGAACGCTTTCCTAGCATTAGCTTCCATCTATTGCCGCCCTTGGGGCCATCGCCTGAGTTGGCCCATTTGGTGGTTGATCTGGCCCTGGGCTGGACTCCGCTCAGGCAGAACCAAGGGGCAATCTCGATGAAGCGGGTAGCCTTTCGACACCAAATTCAGAGATCGTCTATGGGTGTCTTGAAGAGGTAATTTTCAGCCTGCAATGGGCGATGGTTCTCATCGGTCGGTATAATCAGGGGGCAAATCTTAAGAAAAACTTAAGAGGAGTCGGGGAATACAGCCTGGTTGAGGCACTTAGCGCAGGCTTTGATTAAGCTGGTCGCCAGAGGCTTGCCTTCAGATTCGTCTGGAGCTTAAGTTGCCTTCAGTGTCCCCTGGAGTAACCCGTTCAGTTCATCTCATTTGGTTGGTTTTGCACGATGGTATTGGCAATCTCACGGTCTGATGCCGAGGTGTCCTTGGGTAAGGTCTACCTGGTTGGGGCTGGGCCGGGTGATCCTGGTCTCTTTACCCTGGAAGGGCAAGGGGTTGCTGGAGTGTGCCGATGTGGTGATCCATGATGCGTTGGTGAGTGAGCCCATCCTCAGGATGATCAACCCGCAGGCCGAGGTGATTAATGTCGGCAAGCGGCGGGGACGCCACTCCATGCTCCAGGCCGACATTACCCAATTGTTAATCGATAAGGCCGCTGGCCATGCCGTTATTGTGCGCCTGAAGGGTGGCGACCCCTTTGTGTTTGGCCGGGGCGGTGAGGAAATGGTAGCCCTGGTAGCCGCTGGCATTGAGGTTGAGGTTGTGCCTGGCATTACGGCTGGGGTGGCGGTGCCCGCCTATGCCGGGATTCCAGTTACCCATCGGCAGCAAAGTTCCTCGGTGGCCTTTGTCACTGGGCATGAATCGGCAGGTAAATATCGCCCTCAGGTGAATTGGCGCGCCCTGGCCCACGGGGCTGAAACCATTGTTATCTACATGGGTATCCACAACCTGCCTAGCATTACTGACGAACTGTTAGCGGCTAACCTCCATCCCGACACTCCCGTCGCGCTGATTCGCTGGGGTACTTATCCCCAGCAAGAAACCCTGATCGGTACCCTCAGCACCATTGCGGCTAAAGTTGTAGAAACGGGTTTTGAAGCTCCAGCTCTGGCTGTCATCGGTAACGTCGTAAATTGGCACACTACCCTGGGCCATTGCGGCCCTCGTCCGCTTCCTTTGGATTAGCCGGGACTAGGGATGAGCCTCAAGCTGCCCTTGCTGGACGGTGAGAATTTGGGATGAGGTCATCCACTGGCTGTCGAAGGCGCCCAGGTGAGTGGTGGTGACGATGGTTTGGAAGCGGTCTTGAATCGCCTCCAGGAGCTGGTTTTGGCGATTCAAGTCAAGCTCAGCCAAGACGTCATCCAGCAGCAGCAGGGGCGGCTCGCCAATAACCTCATCAATCAGATGGAGCTCGGCCAGCTTCAGCGCCAGCACCAGGGTGCGCTGCTGCCCCTGGGAGCCGTACTGGCGGCTGGGGGTATCGTTGATGATAAAGTCAATATCATCGCGGTGGGGGCCAACCAGGCTGTTCGCTGGTGCTGTTCGGCGATAGCTCGCTGCTGAATTTTTTCTAAAAAGCTAGCCTGAATCACCTGAGGATCATCCGCCAGGATAGTCACATTGGGCTGGTAATGCATTTGTAGAACTTCCCGCTGGCCGCTAATAGCCCGGTGCCACTGGCTCGCCAAAGGAGCCAACCGCTCGATAGCTCTGGCTCGCCGCCGCATGACCCGTGTGCCGAGGGCGGCAAGCTGGGCATCCCAAAGGGCAAACTCGGTCAGGGTTGGGGTTAAAGGGTCATGCTGTCCCTCGCCATAGACTTGCTTAATCAAGGCATTGCGCTGCTTAAGCACCTGGTTATATTGACTCAGAATGTAGGCGTAAATCGGTTCTAGCTGAATCAGCAGGGTATCTAACCAGGTGCGGCGTTCGCCTGGCCCGCCCCGCACCAGTTCCAGGTCTAAACTGGAAAACTGTACCGCATTGAGGGCACCCAAAAAGTCCAACTGTCGCTTTAGCTTTTCGCCATTTAAGCTGGCCGTTCGCCGCCCCGCCTGCCGCAGCAGCAGGGAGAGGTCAGCGATCCCAACATCGCGCTGCACCGAAGCCCTAATTTGAGCCACAGGCTGCCCCTGCTGCACTAGGTCGCGATCGCGGCTAGTGCGATGGGATTTTAAGGTGGCTAACAATTCCACTGCTTCCAGCAGATTGGATTTACCCTGAGCATTTTCTCCCACCAAAATGGTCTTAGCCGCAGTGAACTCTACCTGCTGCTCGCTGTAGTTGCGGAAGTGCTTTAAGGCCAGATGCGTCAGGTACAAGGGGTAAAAGCCGGATGGGACTGGGTTAAGGATATCTGAAGGTAGAGGGCGGAGGGTGGAAGTCACTCACTCCTAGGTTTTTCTAGCAGGGGAAATCTAAATCGACCCACCCTTACACCCCCCGGTCGGGAAAATCCCAAATCTTACCCCTCCTCTACGCCTTCACCCCAGGGATCATTGATTTTTGCCTGATCCCCAGCTACCGACAGGGTGAGAGAAGATCCGCTAAAATGAGCATCTGCCTGTGGGCGATCGCTCCCTAGGGCAGATTCCCTGTGCGATGACTGCTGTTTATGGTTCAACTCAATAACGGCATCACCCTATTCTTTAGCCTGCTGGTAGAGGCTATGCCCTTTTTATTGCTGGGCGTTATGTTCTCCAGCATTTTGCTGCTGTTTGTCGATGAGCAGAAGCTACTGGCTCTGATGCCGAAAAACGTTTTGTTGGCGGCTTTAGCGGGCGGATTGATTGGGTTTTTGTTTCCGGTATGCGAGTGTGGCAACATTCCAGTGGCCCGTCGGTTGCTGATGAAAGGCGCACCGACGGCGGTGGCGATTGGGTTCTTGCTGGCAGCTCCCACTGTCAATCCCATCGTGTTTTGGGCGACGTGGATCGCCTTTCGCGACCAGCCCGAAATCGTCTTTCTGCGAGTCGCCTTTACGCTGATTGTGGCCATGAGTATTGCGCTGATCTTCAGCACCCAGGCCGATATGCGCCCCTTCTTGCAGGATAACCTGACCCGGTTAATGGGCTATCCAGAACCATCGCCACCGCCAAGGTCAGCCCAGAATGGTTCCTCTAGCGCTGAGGATGCGGCTGATATTTCGCCGCTGCTTAAGTCGGGCACCTTTTTGATGCAGTCCTCCGGACAGGTGCTGCAACTGGATGCACCGCCCGCCCAGGTTTTAGCCCAGGTGGCCACAGTGCCGCCGCCCTTGCCCGTGCGTCTGCGCATGATGCTGGACAACATGGTGCTGGAGACGCGAGAACTGGGGGCGGTGTTAATTTTGGGTAGCGCCATTGCTGCCTTTGTGCAGGTCGCCATCCCCCGCGAGATGATTTTGGGCCTGGGGCAGGGGCCAGTCACCTCCATTTTGGCAATGATGGCCCTGGCCTGGGTGGTGTCTATCTGTTCGACGGTGAGTACTTCTTTTGCCCTCTCCTTTGCCTCGGTGTTTACCAGTGGGTCGCTGCTGGCCTTTCTCGTTTTGGGCCAA
>JAAUUR010000083.1 GCA_012031045.1 Leptolyngbyaceae cyanobacterium SM2_5_2 | reverse complement strand
CCTTCTCCCTTTTTTGGGAGAAGGGGAGCCGGATTCAAAGTCCCTCTCCCACCTTGGGAGAGGGATTTAGGGTGAGGGCTCACGAAAGTGGGATGCTCCCGTTGAAGAGACTCCTAGTACCGAAAGTCAGAAGTAAGAAGGCCGTCAGGCTTTGCCCGTGCGCAGCAGGCGGAATGAGACTTCCAGATTGCACAAGGATTTCCAATTTAATGAATAGGTAGGTCATTTCCACCTTAGAGTACTAGCTTCTAGTCTTTGATTTGGATGAAATATTTTTGAGGATGAATATCAATGCCTCAGGCTTCTTTATAAAAGTTCTGGGAATCTGAAGGCATCGTTTTGTAAGGAATGGCCATCTAGGGATTCGGCGGCTTTATAAAAGGCCTCTCCAATCTGAGTTATTCAACTCTTTAACGCCCCAATTATCGGTGACCAGGGTGATATTCATACCCATGAATATCACCAGTTATTTTGCCATGCTTGAAATGGGTTTTGTCCATTTGTTAGAGATTATATTTCCCCAAAAAATTGAATCTCGATTTTGTCTGGGCTGAATATCGCATCGATATCGACTTAGTTACTATTGCCCCAGGGAAAAAGAAAATGTTAGCTCTGATTAGTTCACCCCTGCGATCAACCTCTCGGCCTAGGCCCGATAGCCTTTCGCCCAATCAGATCGGGCTTGATCAACAAATGACTAGTCGCCATAGCTGTCCGTGTTGTTCTTCTGTGTTGCTACGCCATATCCGCCACGGCAATGTGTACTGGCGTTGTAGTCACTGTCGCGCGGCAATGGCGGTTTGGGCTCAACTTTAAGGACTCAATTTTAAGATCGATTCTTTAAAAAATGGAGAGAGCTTGATATGCGAGTTGCCCAAGTTACGCCTTTATGGGAACAGGTTCCCCCGGTGGGTTATGGCGGCACTGAAACGGTGGTCAGTTTGTTAACCGAAGAACTGGTGCGCCGTGGTCATCAGGTCACGCTGTTTGCCTCCGGTGACTCAACAACCTGTGCAAAACTAGATCCCGGTTGTGATCGCTCCCTGCGCTCCCTGGGGGTGTTGCCCTCTGAATATTCTCACTATGAAGCGAGGCAACTGGCCAAAGCCTTCGATCTCGCTGGCGAATTTGATGTGATTCATTCCCATATGGACTTAGCGGCGTTGGCCTATGGCCAGCAGAGTTTGACGCCTGTGGTGCATACCGTTCATGGCATCTTGACAGCTTTGACAGCCCCCCTCTTTGGTCGCTATCGACAGGAAAACTTTATTAGTATTTCTAACTCCCAGCGCCGAGATGACCTGGGACTCAACTATCTGGCCACGGTTTATAACGCGATCGCCCTCAACCAGTTTGACGTTGACCTTCAGCCAGCCGAACCTCCATACCTGGTTTTTCTGGGGCGCATGTCAATAGAAAAAGGCCCCCACCTGGCCATCGAGATTGCCAAACGCAGCGGCTGGCCCCTCAAAATGGCCGGAAAGGTTGATTTTGATAATAGAGAATTTTTTGAACAACAGGTGGCTCCCCATATTGATGGGCTGCAGATCGAATTTTTGGGAGAGGTGAGTCAAGCGGAGAAGGCTACCCTGATGGGGCGGGCCACAGCCACACTATTCCCGATTCTCTGGCCAGAGCCGTTTGGGTTAGTTATGGCTGAGTCGATGGCCTGCGGTACCCCGGTGATTGCCATGGCCATGGGCGCAGCGCCGGAGATTGTAGTGGATGGCAAAACCGGGTTTCTCTGCCACACCCTTGAGGACTGTATCGAGGCGGTGACTAAGATTCCGACGATCCATCGTCAGGACTGTCGTGACCATGTAGTCGCCAACTTTGGGGTTGGGCGCATGGTCGATGGCTACGAGGCGGTCTATCGGCAACTGATTCGCGATCGAATTAGCGATGGTCAAAGACCGGCCCCAGAGATCCATCGCCCTAACCCCAACCATGAAACCCACGACCGCACCATTGACCGCCGACCACGACGATTGACACCAGCGCAGATCGATCCCTAAAGCCTTGATCTCACGTTATCCCTGGAGCCCTATGACCACAGTCGATTTTTCTGACCAGGGCGAGCAAAAAGGGAACCCCGCTGCGAGCCCTTTAACCATCGTTGAGTTGGATGGTCGCATTTTTGCCCCTGCCCAGCAGGTACCAATTCCTGAGTGGCCCTGCACCACTACGATCAGACGGCAGCAGCCCTCCCTAACCCTGAAGGACAACGATTTATTTTTAATCACCGACACCCTGGGGAATATTGCCGGCTGTCAGAACGACTCGATCACCTCCAGTTTGGGCCTATTTTGTCGCGATACGCGGTTTCTCAGTCGCCTGGAGCTGCAATTTGAGGGACAACCGCCGATTTTGCTCAGCAGTACGGCCCAGCGGGGATTTGCCCTATCGGCCCTCTGTGCCAACCCCCACATTGCTGGAGACGATCAGCGGGGGGACATTCGGGCTGAAACCATCGGCATTCAGCGAGACCTGGTGTTACAAGGGGGGCTGTTTGAAGAGATCACCCTGACTAACTACAACACCCAGCCCGTGAGCTTTGAGCTAAGCCTTAGCTTTGATGCCGATTTTGCCGATCTGTTTGAAATTCGGGGAAAAGTGCGGCAGCAAACCGGAAAAATTCTACGCCCGGTACGCCTGGTGGAAGAAACCCTGGAGCCGATTCCCGTCTTTAACGACGGCCTGATGAGTGGAGAAGGGGGAGAACTGACCCTAGCCTATCAAGGCATAGACCAGCTGCTGATGGAGTCGAGAATTCAGTTTTATCAGCGACGCCCTGACCAGTTTAAAGGCTACACCGCCATTTGGAGGGTAACTCTAGAGTCTCACGCCACCGAGGTTTTGGGCTACCGCCTGCAACCCTTTTTAGATAACCATCCCGCCTCGCTGGTAGGGCTGCCGGCCACCCTGAGCCAGGCGGTGGCGGCAGAAACCATGGAAGAACAGCAATGGCGCCAGGGGGTGACCTGCATTCGCACAGATAACCTAGCCCTTAACCAAATTATTGAGCGGGCTGAGCAAGATACCTATCTGCTGGGGCAAACCTTCGGGGATGGCAAAATCCTATCGGCAGGGATCCCATGGTTTGCGACTCTGTTTGGGCGCGATTCCCTGATTGCGGCCATGCAGACGCTGATGTTTAACCCCGCCCTGGCCCACCAAACCCTGACCGTGCTGGCACAGTACCAGGGCAAGGTAGAGGATGACTGGCGGGAAGAGGCACCGGGCAAAATTCTCCATGAGCTGCGGTTTGGGGAAATGTCTCGCGCCGGGGAAGTACCCCATACGCCCTACTACGGCACGGTGGATGCAACGCCCCTATGGCTGATGCTTTATGCCGACTACTATGCTTGGAAGGGCGATCGGGCTCTGCTGGATCAGCTCTGGCCGAATGCCCTGGCCGCCATGGACTGGATTGACCGCAGCTGCGAAAAAACCGGCTACATTACCTACGCCTGTAAATCGCCCGGCGGCTTGCGCAACCAGGGCTGGAAAGATTCGGGTGACTGCATTGTCGATGCAAAGGGCCGCATTGCCGACGGGGCCATTGCCCTGGCCGAGGTGCAGGGCTATGTCTATGCCGCTAAGGTGCGGCTGAGTCACCTGGCCCGCCTGCAAGACCGGCCGGATTTGAGCGATCGCTGGCAAACCCAAGCGGCTGCCCTCAAAGCCCGCTTTGAGCAAGACTTTTGGCTAGCAGACGAGGGCTATTTTGCCCTGGCGTTAGATGGTCAAGGCCAGCCGGTCGATAGCATCACGTCTAATCCGGGGCACTGCCTGGGCTTGGGGATTCTCTCGCCAGAAAAGGCCCGCAGCGTGGCAGAACGGCTCCAGGCTCCTGATATGTTTAGCGGCTGGGGCATTCGTACCCTCAGCCGCCATTCCCCGGCTTATAACCCCATGGGTTACCATGTGGGCTCGGTATGGCCCCACGACAACGGCCTGATCGCCGCCGGGTTGCGGGCCTTGGGCTACACCGACCAGGCGCTGGAAATTGCCCAGGGCATTTTTGACATGACCAGTGTGCAGCCCTACCAATGTCCGCCGGAACTGTTTTGTGGCTTCGAACGCACCCCCACCAATCGGCCCGTGCGCTACCCGGTGGCCTGTTCTCCCCAGGCCTGGCCACGGGCACGGTGTTTCAACTCCTGCAAATCATGGTGAATCTAGTGCCCGATGCGCCTAATAACTGTTTGCGCATTGTGCAACCCACTTTACCAAAATCGGTGAGCTATCTATCACTAAAAAACTTCAAGATTGGCCAAACGCTGCTTGACCTCGAATTTGAACGATCCCACGAGGCAACTGCCTGCCGAGTGGTGCGTAAGCGGGGCAACCTGCGGGTGGTGATTGAGGTCTAATCAACTCAAACCGCTGCTGACTTAAGTTAATTCAATTAATAGCCTCTATTTTAGCAATGTACAGTACCATCTGGCATTTTGGCACCTTTCAGGTTGGCACCGTTGAGATTAGTATCATCCAGGTTAGCCCAGCTTAGATCGGCCCCCCGTAAATCGGCCCAACTCAGGTCAGCTTTACGCAGGTTGGCCCAGCGCAAGTTGGTATGGCGCAGGTTGGCCCGAACTAAACTGCTAGTTTCTAAATTAATGTAGCTAAGGTTAACCGAACTCAGATCCGCATGGTCGAAATTCCGTTCACCAGCGGCGTAGAGCATTTGAAATTCGGTTTTATCCATCATGGAAAACCCTATCAACAAAATTAACGGTGGACTTCCTGAGAGAACGGTAGCCTCTGGTTTTAGCTCGCTGGTAAATATTCTCGAAGTTTACCCCGATGCAGGCTGAGTTTTTTTACGGCTTTCCGTTCAATTTGACGTACCCGCTCCCGGCTAATATCCAGGCGGATACCAATTTGAGCCAGGGATCGGGGGATGCCATCTTCAAGGCCAAACCGCATGGTCAAAACCTCTTGCTCCCGGGGAAGCAGCTTTGACATCAGCTGATTCAGGTCAGCCCGCAGCGCACTTTGGGTAGCAAAATCTTCGGGAGACTCGCCCTCAGACTGGAGAAAATCGGCTAGTTCGACATTCATGTCCCCAACTTTTCCTTCCAGGGCCATGGTAGGGAGATTGTAGTGCAGGCACTCTCTGATTCGCTCTGGAGTCAGCTCTAAATAGTCGGCTACCTCCTCAATAGTGGCTACGCGCCCCAGGTTCTGGGTCAGAGATCGCTGAGTTTTTATAATTTTTTTGATGGTATCGCTGAGGTGAACCGGCAGCCGCACGGTGCGACTCTGGTCGGCAATGGCGCGGGTAATGGCCTGGCGTATCCACCAGTAGGCATAGGTGCTGAGACGAAAGCCTTTTGGTGGGGTCGAACCTCTCTATCCCTCGGGTCAGACCGAAGGCTCCTTCCTGGATCAGGTCCAGCAGGTCGAGATTCTGCTGGGGATATTTTTTAGCCACTGACACAACCAGGCGCAGGTTTGCTGTGACCATACGCAGTTTAGCTTGCTCGCCCATGCTGATAATGGCCTGTAGGTTCTCGACACTGAGGTTGGCCTGTTCAGCCCAGGTTTCCCAAGAGGGAGGATGACCCAAGTCTTTGGACAAGGTATCCCGCAGGGTTTGCAACGGCATCATTATTCTGACCTGTTTGCCGTAGGTCACTTCTTCTTCGTGGGTCAGCAGAGGAACCTGACCAATAGATTTTAAGTAGGCTCTTAATGTGCCAGATGTGCCAGCGAAATTATTGTGTTGCATAACTCTCTGGATGGCGAGATTTAATCAAATAACCCCTCAACAGTTTGCCGAAAGGCAATCAGGGCACGGGTTTCCTGTAGTGGCCGTAAGGCTTCGAACAGTTGATCAGAAATCTCGGAGGTGACCACCGTTTTAATTTCAATATTGGTGTTATAACCGGCGATATCACCCATGCGGTGACCGTGGCTCCCTGCTCCTTTGGCCGGCACAAGGGTGTAGCCGGACACGGCTAACTTGGTCAACAGATTGATTAATCGATCCTGCATTACCGCTTCGCCAATGATGGTTACCAGCGTGCCTTGAGATAATGATGAAGACATAACCTAAACCCTCCAAATATTGGCCGTTAAACCGTGAACTAGACCGGCATAAACCTGATTTTTAGGAAAGTTTTGTCAGTCAACCCGGGTTATTTAAGAGTTACACAACCCCATCATGCCTTTTGGGATCTTTTTTTTGCTTTCTGCTGCCTTTGGTTTCAGCTTTAGCCTTTTTAGATTCTCGGTTGCCTTTTTTTTCTTTAGACATAGTTTTTCCTGGGTGTGAAAAAAGTTGTGCTACTGCTCGTTTAGAGCAAAAAATGCCGATTGCTGGGCTGATAGGTTCTAACAGATGAGTGCGGACCGTTTCCTCAATATCGGCTAGAGTCGCCACTTGCTCTAGCGTGGGCTTAAATCTCGGCTCGCTTGGCAGCACCCATAAGCGTTGTCAACCTCGGCCTACGACCTTAAGTTAGGTTCCAGGCATTTATACTTAATTTCAAAGGTGGGGTACACTCCTTTGACACTGAATAGTTTTCGGGTTTAAATTCAGTGAAGGCTAATTCAGAGGGTTAGACTCTGAACTTCTACTCTCAACTGGCAAGGTGGTTTAAAGCTTTACTGGCCGCTTAACTAGTTACCTCTCAGGGTGTAGTGTTGTTGCTTCTTTTCCCCTTAGTTAATTATAGTGGTTTGGGTCACCTAAATGCGGAAAGGCTTCAACCCAGACCTTCATCTCAATCAAGTTTAGGGAGCCAAATTGGGTTGTCAGGGCAACACCTGAGGCATCACGGCCATAGGCGATGGCGACTCGGTTGCCGCGAGGTTCAGTCTGGGAGGCATCAAAAGCGTACCACCGATGCCTGATAAAGACTTCAAACCAGGTATGGAGATCCATCGGTTCTAACTGGTAAAGGTAGCCAACTACCATACGGGCAGGAATGATAAGACTTCTGCACAGCGCAATGCCCCAATAGAAATAATCACGACACAACCCCACCCGGCTTTGGGCCGTGTCGATAGCGAAAGTAGAGGCTAAGTAGGTGGGGCAATTAAATAGAAGATGCAGGTGGGGAACGAGTGCGTTATGTGCTCTACGGCAGTTTGCGGGGGTTAGACCGGGTGATCAAAATTCTGCATCGCTACGGCTATGCCGACCCCAATAATTGGTGCGAACCGATCCCCGTGCCCACTTCTGGGGCCAGCGCCAGCGGTGAGCATCCCCCAACTACAGAACCACCCAAGCCGTGGATGGTGGTGATGGATAGATCCTGCGGCTGGAGTAACAGGCCAGGCTTACGGTCTACGGGGCATCCCGTAGATCATTACTAAGAGTAGACTAAAGATACCGAGTCAAATTCACCCGGTAGCGGTCTTTCTTAGTTATGGCCACATCCCCAATTGCCAGCCGTCCCTTACCGCGAATGGCCACCAAATCGCCCGTCGTGAGGGGATGGCTGGCTTGAGTGATGGTCTTCCAGTTTACTCGCACATCGCCAGCATCAATCAGGTCTACCATTTTGCTACGCGACATGCCAAACCCAGCCGAGGCTACGGCATCCAGGCGCATGGAGGCTTCTACGGTGGTTAGTTCCTTGGTCTGGGGTGGTCTTACCTTTAGCTCATCCCACTCTACGGGCTGGGCTTTAACCGGCACGGATCGCACCTGAGACAGGTGAAGGGTCAAAAAATCCACCAATTCAGGCGCAACAATGGCTTGGGCACCGCGTTCTCCCAGCACCAAAATGTCGCCCACTTTATCACGCACCAGGCCAGTCCCCAAAATTGAGCCCAAAAAAATCCCGATGGCTGGCGGGGTCAAACATAAAAGTTGCCGGCTATGTGGATTAGTGCCAGGGGAATCTGGCCTTGATCGAGCGGCAATTCACTGCGGACAATTCGCCAGCCGCTGCCGCTCGGCCTGGGGGTACGCCGCCCCAGGCCATCATCTGTACATCGGTCAACCGCTGGAACATCAGCTCTGCCTCCATGCGTTCGGGGGGAGACAAAAAGCCCGTTACAACCACTTCCCAGGTTTTAATGGCTTGTTCCGCCTGGTCTAGAATGCGGGTTAAACAATCGCGGTTTTCAACCCGTTTGAGCAAATCGTCCTTAGGCAGCATGGACATAGAGAACTAGCTGCGCTGAGCGCGCGAGTAGAGGTGTCTATGTCTGACTCTATAGTATTTTGGATTTCCCCTCTTGGGAGGAGCAGGGGTGGGTTACTCCCAGAAGGGGCAGGGGTAGGTAGATTTTGGCTTTTGGAAAACCTGATGTAGGACGTTAGGCCAGAAACCGGGGTTCTGATCCGCCACAAGGTTAGCTTTGCGGTTTTAGAACCCCGGTTTCTGCGCTTAGTATGCCGTTAGGGCAACGGGTTTAGGTTCCAGATAAAGCCCTAAACTCAAACCTAAACCCTGAACTGGCTTAGTTCACCATCTCCTCCAGCACCTGTTTGCGCTTGGCGTAGATGCTTTTTAGGTGGCGCTTCACCGTGTTGACGGTGATGTAAAGCTCCAGGGCAATGGCTTCGTAGCTACGGTTAGCCCGCTTCAGTAGCCACACATCCCGCTCTCTGGGGGTGAGGTCGTACTGAAGCGCTTCCAGCAGGGCCGAGTTTTGGGCGGTCAGGGTTTGGTCTTCGAGCAGCACTAGAAAATAGCTGTCTGCTGAATGAGGCCAATCTAGCCACTGAGCCCTAGCCCGAATACAGCGGTTCTCGGCACAGGTGAAATCTTGAGTCAGCACAAAGGAGTGCTCTGGGAACAAGTCACGCCCTTCGAGTAAATAGTTGCACATGGCCCATAGGCAATCCGGCACCTCCTGATTTGAAGATTGGTTGAGGGTGTGGCACAGGGCCTTACCCTTCTGGTTGCGGTGCAGGCAAGTGCCGTCTAACGCCAAAATTAAGAGGCCATCGGCAAAGCCTTCTAGCACCGCACTAAGGAGAGAAAAGTCAGGTTTTGTGAATGTCTCCTGATAAGTGGATTTGATAGGGAGGGAAGTATGAACGGTAGTGGATGAACTCGAAGTGACCATGGGGCTACCTGGTTAGAACACAACAGAGTGAAAGAGTCATCCGGAACACAAGTGAATGATTGTGATAGAGAAAACCTCAACGCAGATGAGGGGATCTCCGCACGGTTAGACCAGTTGTTTAAGTGGTTAGGGAACAGGGCTAACTCGCTAGAGCATTCTCAGCGGTCGGCAAACTGACAGATTCTTCATATAGTTAAAGGACTGGTCTGGAAATTTTGTGACGAAATTGTGTGAATTTTCTGACACAGTTTGTCAACTGTCCTAGGACAGTCCCTAGGAGCAGCCTTTTTTCGTTACGGAGAGTTCCGCAAGGTAGCCCCGTGGTAAAACGGAAGGGTCTAGGTGTGATGTCTGGGGTTGTTGTGCTGATAGTTAACCGAGTTCTCCCTGCTGACCCAACGGCTGCTGTGGGAGCGGTTTTGGCGCTTACAGCCCACGATCGCACTCGCTCGCGCCATCGCTTTATGGCCGAAGATGGCACCCCAGTATTGCTCAACCTGCCCAGGGGAACGGTGCTGCGGGGCAACACGTGGCTAAGTAATGACCAGAACCAGCACGTGCGGGTGGTCGCTAAGCCAGAACCCGTGGTTGTGGTTACGGCTGAGTCTCCCCTGGCGCTGCTGCGGGCGGCCTACCACCTGGGTAATCGCCATGTGGCCCTAGAAATTACCCCTGACTGCTTAAAACTAGAGCCTGACCCAGTATTAGAAGCCAGTGCTGAACCAGTTGGGAGCACTCACCCCTCTACACCGCCACCCCTGCCCTTTGAGCCCGAAGCGGGTGCCTACCGCCAGAGCGACCCCCACACCCATAGCCATGCCCACAATTATGGCGCCTGACCTGCAAGGGTTACTAAAACTGCTGCAACTGGCCAGCCCAGCCCTGCCGGTGGGAGCCTACAGTTACTCTGAGGGGCTGGAAACCCTGGTACATCAGGGCTTAATTGAGCCAGATGCAATTGTGCAATGGCTTGATCAGGAGTTAACCTGTGGGCTAATTCGGGCGGAGGGCGTGGTTGTGCAGCGAGTCCACAAGGCTGCTCAAGCAGAGGATTGGGACGTAATCGCCCATGACAACCAGTGGCTATCAGCCCTGCGCGACAGTGAAGAAACCCGTCAGCAGAGTTGGGCTATGGGCCGCGCCTTAGTGCGCCTGATGCTGGATCTGGAGCCAGAGGTGGCCAATCAGCTTGAAGTGATGGCTAGCCCCTGCAATTTTGCCGTGGCCTTTGCACGGCTGGCGGCCCATTGGCAAATTCCAGCCCAGACGACGGGGCTAGCCTACCTGCACAGTTGGGCCGCTAATCTGATTACCGCTGCGGTGAAGCTGGTGCCGTTGGGGCAAACCCAGGGCCAACAAATGCTGCTGCAACTCTACCCCACCCTTGAAGCCGCCGTTAGGGATGGTGCCACGGCCTGTCTAGAAGAGGTAGCGCTCAGCAACTGGGGGGCAACCCTTGCCACTATGCAGCACGAAGCTATGTACAGTCGGTTATTTCGTAGTTAGTGATCGATTTCAATTGACCTTCAAAGTTCAAAATTGAGCGCTGGCATCAGTAGGTGATTTGCTCAGATTCGTAAGTGTGGGGCTCAATGTGAATTGAAATGCGGGCGGGGCCGTAAAGGGTTTCGAGGCGCTCTTCCACTGCTTCGGTGATGGTGTGGGCTGCTTCTACCGTGGTTGGTTTGACCACCAGGTGCATATCAATAAAGATCTGCCGCCCCAGTAGCCCCCGCGAGGCAATGCTGTGGCAGTTAATTACCCCCGGCACCTGCATGACCTGGCGATGGATGACTTCGGGGTCAATGGCCATTTCATCCACCAGCCAGGGCAGATTTTCTCGCAGCACCGTCCAGCCGCTCTTAAACACCAGCAGCGCCACCGGCAAGGCCAGGGCCATATCTAGCCATAAAATGCCCCGCCAGACGCCAATCAGCCCGCAATCACCACTATGGTGATCCACACATCGCTCATGGTATGGCGGGCATCGGCAATCAGAATTTTGCTGTTCAGGGCCATCCCCACCCGCCGCTCGTAAAAGGCCACCCCAATGTTAAGACCCAGGACAACTAGCATAATCCACAGGGCTGTCGGCCCCATGGTGACGGGGGCGCTGGCCGAAAAGATCCGTTCTAGGGTGGTTTTCAGAATTTCAAAGCAGGCAATGCCCAGGAAGGCGGCAATGCCCAGCGCCCCCACCGCCTCAAATTTATGGTGGCCGTAGGGATGATCGCGATCGGGGCGAGGATTGGCCAGGCGGTTGGTGGCCAATCCCAGCACATTGTTAGCGCTGTCGGTAACGCTGTGCAGAGCATCGGCGATCAGGCTCAGGGAGCCCGTCAGCCAGCCCACGGTGGCCTTGAGCAGCACTACGGCCAGGTTTAGACCCAGGGTAATGATTAAGACCCGCTGCACGGCACCCCGATTATCAGCACCTGCCGGGGGAGGAGGACTCGTCATCTGAACCTCTCATAGAAGCAAACAGTCATAGGGCATAAAGACTATAGAAGCAACGGAAATATAGAGGCAGAGAGAAATAGGTGGGGTTGATTTTAATCTATCCTGCCTTGACCGCTCTTTGGGCTCAGATCCGGTTAACGCTCCTTAGGGTATAGATCCCCTAGGCCATCACGTCCCAAGCCTATACCTCCCCCTTGAGAGCCCTTCTCAGAATCCCTCAGCCGGGTCTGACGATCTCTCCCCCAAAGGGCTTGAGGTAGGTGAAGGGCTTGCAGGTATTGAGGCTTACCTATGGAAATTCATTTCGCCAGAGAATTTACCAAGAAGTTTATCTTGAGCATTTTTACTCAACTGAGGTTGATAAAAAAGTGTAACTCTGCCTCAGGGTGATGACGTTCCGGATTCGAGCTGTTATATTCCATCCAAGGAAAGGAGTGACTGGATATTTGTCAAACAATTGTTATAATTTGTAAAATCATTCCGCAATAGATCATTGCAGGGATGTTTTACAGGTCATCCCGGTACTCCAGGCCAAGTCCGGCGGGGTCATTGACCTCCTAAAGGACAAGGTTCACCTAACGGCCTGGCGCAGATCCTACCAGTCTGTGACCAGTCACCGGGATGTTGTTCTCTCTCTTAGGAGCAAAACCATGGACGAGCAAATGCAACTCTCTTTGGAGCAGCAGTTTAATCTTAGGTCTTTCGAGACCCAGGTTGACAAAATGAGCCGTGAACAGGCTCAACAGTTCCTGGTCAAGATGTACGAGCAGATGATGATGCGGGAAACGATGTACAAGCACTTCCTCAAGCATGAGTGGGGCATTGGGCCTAACCCTCAGCTTTAAGGATCTGTTCCGTAGTCGTCAAGCTGTCATATCAATCAGTGGGCCAAACAACCAGTTGGCCATAACAGCGCCCTGAAGACGGCGACCTCCCTCTCTTGCAGGATTCTGAAGAATCAGGCCAGGGCTGTTGGGGCGTCAGCTTCGACGCTAATACAGTACTTTTAAGACTTTTACGCGATCGCTAAACCTCGACCTTGTCGATCTGAAATGTCGATTAGCGCAGACTGATCTCAGCCTCTGGGTTTCCAACGGGTTAGCCCACTACCCTATAGTGCTAGAGACTGCTAGAAAACTTGCTGAATCCCATCCCTCCCCCTGATCCATGACTTATCTGGAGTCGCTACAATTCCACCGGGTAAGTCAGGATAAAACAACATGGGCTCTAGGGGCGGAACCTATGGGCCTAGAATTTCTTAATTTACTAAAGAAAAAATAACAATTACCTAAGTACTAGTAGAGCTGTGACTCATAACACAGTTCTACTGGTGCTGGCAACAGCCGTGGATTAACTTATTCAAGGTAGAAATCCCCCTAGGTCAGACCAGACCATCGTTTTGATGATCTGAACTTTTTTTTCACGACTGAAAACTGTTATATAGCTTTAGAATTTTTGCTAGATATTAGGTGTTCATTAATGAAAAATAAGAGAAAAATAAAGGTGTGATATGAGATAAATAAGAAAAAGATAAGGGACGAATAAATAAATATAAACTGGAAATAAATGCTTTTTAGATTTAATTGAATTTAGTGCTTTGGTCGCTCGCTTTCCTTTGTTAATCCCTGTTCTGGGGCAAATCTAAGTTAAAAATTAAGGGATTGTTTTGTTATTTTGAATTTGATAGTATGCGCAAGGGATAACTTATTTCCCACTAGTTCACTACTCAAGATTTAAGGGTAACTAATCATGAGCGATTACAACACCAGCGGTAGCCAGATTTCCCTGAGCAACCTGGAAGCGCTGAGCTTTGATAACTTTGGCCGTAATCCCAACCTGGACATCGTCTGCGTTACCCCGGTACGCACCGTAGTTCGTCGCGAAGAGGAGATCGTTCTAGTTCGTCGCGTTCGCAAGGTTGAAGAAGTTGATGCCAGCCCCACCTGCCCCGTGAATACCACTCAAATGTCCAGTGTTCAGCAGGATGGCCAGACCGTCTTCCAAGCTAAAGCTATCTAGGCGGAAATTCGTCGATTTCATCCTGATGGGGTAGGCTAGTCTGGAGCTAGATTTTGCATTACTGGTCTTCAGTACTGGCCTGCTTCATTCATCCTTAAGGTTTCTATAACTTGACCATAAGCTCAATTCATTGCTTGTGCAATTAATATTAAGGATGTAAGAAATTGATAGGCATCAGGAACACTCCTGGTGGATTTCTTAAAGCCTTGAGTTTTAAGCCTTGAGCTGAGGTTAAGTGATATAAGCAATCAGTAAAGGTTATTTTCTGAATTTTTCTAGGATTTCTGTCCCTTGGGAAGATTTCTGGGTAAAAAACTCCTGGGGGCTGACGGATCTTCTTGGGCTCGGCTTGGCTTGAGACTTGATTGGATGGATTAGATGATTTTATTGTGCTGCGTTTACGGGCTGCGTTTAACTCTGCTGCGTCTTAAAGGGGAGAAAATTATTCATGACTAGTTCTTGGCCAGATAAAATGACTCTACATGCCGTGGTTCGAGCTTTAAAGCCGATCACCCTGACTTTGAAACTGAAGCTGCTCACCTATAGT
>JAAUUR010000082.1 GCA_012031045.1 Leptolyngbyaceae cyanobacterium SM2_5_2 | reverse complement strand
TAATTGGCCGCACCCGCCAAACCCTCACCCAGATTGTTTCTCGATACTCGGCTACCCTACAGCAGGGTGATGCGCCCCCTGCGAATGCGGCGGTTAAAACTGGCCTTGGCCAGTTGCAGAGCCTGGAGGCCAAGTTAGACTCTCGCTGTCTGCGGGTGGCGGTGTTTGGCCTGGTCAGTCGTGGTAAGTCTGCGGTTATCAATGCCTTAATCGGAGAAGCCAGGCTGGAAACTGGGCCGCTGCATGGGGTAACCCGCTGGCCCCGGTCGGTTTACTGGCAGCCAGGCTGGGCTGTAGACCGGGGTGGCCAACCCTGGCAGATTGAGCTGGTGGATACCCCAGGGCTGGATGAAGTCGGTGGTGACATCCAGGCGGATATGGCCCAAACCGTGGCGCGTCAGGCCGATTTAATTCTGTTCATAGTAGCCGGGGATATCACCCGGACTGAATACACCGCTCTGTTAGAACTCCAGCGGCAGCAAAAGCCTCTACTGCTGGTGTTTAACAAGATCGACCTCTACCCAGCGGTAGATCGGCAAGCTGTCTACAACAGCTTGATGAGCTGCGCCAGAGTTTGGCGACCTCCGAGGGGTATCCACTCAGCTGGCCCTGGATGACGTGGTGATGATAGCGGCCAGTCCTGCCGCCTTGCCGGTGCGTATCGAGTGGCCGGATGGCCGAGTCGAGCAGAGTTGGGAAACGGCAGTGGCTCAAATCAAGCCGTTGCAGGATGCTCTGCGCGCCATCGTACAGCAGGATGGCGCGGCTCTGGTTGCCCTCAATGCCCTGCACAGCGCCCGTGAGATTGAGGGAGAGATGGTCAGCCAGGTGGCCCAACTTCACGCTGACCAGGCCGATGCCATTATTTGGAAATTCGCCAAGTATAAAGCCACTGTCGTTGCCCTTAACCCGATTGCGGGGCTGGATTTGGTCGGCGGCTTGCTTAGTGATTTGATCATGATTCGCACCCTGGCGCAGCTTTACGGCTTCCCGATTACCAACTACGAGGCCGGTCGGCTCTGGAAAGCCATTCTGAAAAGCTCTGGTACGCTGCTGCTGAGTGAGCTGGGTAGTATGCTGCTGGGAGCCGGTAAAACCACCGCTGCCCTGTTTAGCCTAGCTGATGGTGCTACAGGGATTACCGCCCTGGCGGGAGCCGTGACGGCCCAGGCCAGTGCGGCTGGTTATGGTTCCTATACGGTAGGCAAGGCGGCTAAAACTTATCTAGAGCGGGGCTGCACCTGGGGGCCAGAGGGCATCAGTGCCGCCCTAGCCACCGTTCTGCAAGAGGCCGACTACCTCCCCTGTTCTGACTCGCCTCCGGCAGGAACTTGAGACGACCCTGGCCCCAGCCACCACTAAATCCTAGGTCACTGGCTAACTAATGATGCCCAGGCTACACGAAGTCCGGGGTGACTGTGCCTATACTAGGGGCAACTTTTTTCTAGTGGCCCCTAGCTATGGATCCATCCGCCCGTCGCACCAAAATTGTGGCCACCATTGGCCCAGCTAGCAGCTCTAAAGAAACCCTCAAAGCTATGATTGACGCGGGTATGAACGTCGCTCGCCTGAACTTTTCCCACGGCAGCTATGACGATCACGCCCGGATGATTGCGCTGCTACGGGAAGTCTCCGTCGAACACGATACCCCGATTACCCTGTTACAAGATTTACAAGGCCCCAAAATCCGCGTGGGGCAGTTGCCCCACGGCCCCATTGAACTGGTGGAAGGCAACACAGTGGAACTGGTACCCCTGGAGGATGTAGAACACATTTCCGGCAGCATTGGCATTGACTACCCCTACCTGGCCGAAGAAGCCCAGCCTGGGATGCAGATTCTTCTGGACGATGGCCTGCTAGAACTCCGCATTGAAGAGGTTTCTGCGCCTAAAGTAACCTGTCGAATAATTCAGGGTGGCCCGCTCAAAAGCCGTAAGGGCGTTAATCTGCCAGACCTGAACCTGCGCTTGCCGTCCCTCACCGAAAAAGACAAGCAAGATTTAGACTTTGGCGTGGCGCAGGGGGTGGATATCATTTCCCTCAGCTTTGTGCGGCAGGCCGAGGATATCCTGACCTTGAAAGCTCTCCTGGCGGAAAAGGGCGCCGACAATATCCCCGTGCTGGCCAAAATTGAAAAGCCCCAGGCCATCAACAACCTAGAGGCGATTCTTGAGGTCGTTGATGCAATTATGGTGGCACGGGGTGACCTGGGGGTTGAAATGCGGGCCGAAAAGGTACCGATGCTGCAAAAGCAGATTATCCGCGAGTGCAACTATCGCTGTATTCCGGTGATCACCGCCACCCAAATGCTGGAAAGTATGATCAAAAACCCCCGCCCCACCCGGGCCGAAGCCAGCGACGTGGCCAATGCCATCATTGACGGTACTGATGCGGTGATGCTGTCGGGGGAATCGGCGGTGGGTGAATTTCCCGTCAAAGCCGTGGAAATGCTGGCCCGCATTGCCACGGATGTGGAACAAGACCTGGAGTTTATCAACAATCCAGCCATTGAGAGCGATGAAACCCACGCCCTCAGCGAAGCCCTCAACGTGATTGATAAGACGTTGGATCTCAAGGCCATTGTCTGCTTCACCGAAAGCGGCTACACCGCCACCATTGCCTCTGGGGAACGCCCCCAGGCGCTGGTCGTTGCTTTTACCCCCAACGAAAAGGTTTACCACTGGATGAATTTAATCTGGGGTGTGCGCCCTATTTTGATTGAGGCTGCCCCGGTGACCTTTGAGGCGATGGTGGACATGGCGGAAAACACTC
Organism: Leptolyngbyaceae cyanobacterium SM2_5_2; assembly: GCA_012031045.1. Taxonomy (GTDB): domain Bacteria; phylum Cyanobacteriota; class Cyanobacteriia; order Phormidesmidales; family Phormidesmidaceae; genus Nodosilinea. The sequence continues at coordinate 11,383 of JAAUUR010000082.1, read as the reverse complement.
TGGTTAACCGAGGCATGGCCACAACGGGCGATAAGTTGCTGATTATGGGCGGTATCCCAGCCCAGATTGCCCAGGGTACTAACTTCATCAAAGTCCATACCGTCAGCTAGCGCTCCTCAAACAGAAACCGGGTTTCTGCGGTCTGCTTGTCATTGGCGACCATAGAGAAACCCGGTTTCTAGCTATACTCAGACGCGCTAACCTTTGCCCGCTAGAAAGATGTAGCGCAGCAGGAAAACGATCGCCAGAATCCACATGCCAAGGGTGGTCTGGCTAATTCTGCCCTGGATAGCCTTGATCACCGGGTAGGCCATTAGCCCCATCGCCAGGCCTTCTGCAATAGAGAATGACAACGGCATGATGACGATGGTCAAAAAGGCGGCGATGGCTGAGGCGGGGTCATCCCAGTCAATCAACCGGGCGGCAGACATCATCATCACGCCCACCAGAATCAGGGCGGGGGCCGTAGCAAAAGGCGGAATACCAGCAAAGAAGGGGATAAACAACAGGCCGCTAGAAATAGCCCAGCGGTAACCACGGCGGTAAACCCACTGCGTCCCCCTTCGTAAATGCCAGAGGCCGACTCGATGTAAGTAGTCACCGTGGAGGTCCCTAGGACGGCCCCTGCCGTGGTGCCAACGGCATCGGCCATAAAGGCTTTTTCTACGCCGGGGAATTTACCCTCGTCGTCGATGTAGCCTGCTTTGGTGGCCAGTCCAGTCAGGGTGCCGATGGTGTCAAACAAATCTACAAACAAGAAAACGAAAATAATCCCCGCCATTTGCCAAATGTTGCTGGCCAGCAGTTGCCCCAGGCCCACAAAGGCTTGGCCAAACAAATCAACAGGAGCTTGGGGAATTGCCACCAACCCGGTGGGCCAGGGAGACACCCCCAACACCCAGGCCAATACAGCCGTGCCCAAAATACCCCACAGCAGTGCTCCATTCACACGCCGGGCATAGAGCCCAAAGGTAATGGCCATGCCCAGCACAGTCACGGCGGTTGACGGCGTTCTGAGGTTGCCCAGGGTCGTTAATGTGGCTTCGGAGGGGGCAATAATCCCGGCCCCCTTGAGACCAATGTAGGCAATGAACAAACCGATACCTGCGGTGGTGGCATGTCTGACGGCTTCAGGGATAGACTCCACAATTTGGCTACGAACGTTAGTCACCGTCAACAGAATGAAAATAATGCCTTCGATGAAAACCGCCGCCAGGGCGACTCGCCAATCGATCCCCAACCCCAGCACCACGGTAAAGGCAAAGTAAGCATTAATGCCCATGCCGGGAGCCAGGGCGAAGGGCAGCTTGGCATAGAGCCCCATAATTAGCGTGGCCAGGGCAGCAGAAATCCCCGTGGCCATAACCAACTCACCAAATAGATCTCCAGATTCTTGCAAGAAAATGGCCTCTGACAAAATGCCAGGGTTGACGATCAGAATGTAGGCCATCGTCACAAAGGTAGTCAGCCCGGCCAGCGTCTCGGTTCGGAGGTTAGTGTGAAGCGCGTCAAAGTCGAAAAATGAGGCAATTTGCCCCCCTAACCCGGAACCGCCGGGGGATTGCTCTAGGTTTTCAGGTTGCTGGGTCACAGTGCGACTCCTGATAAATGACTCAGCCTTAGTAATTTACAGGATGCCCCTTAGAATCCGTTGCCTAGGCTACATTTAGCCGGATATTGATGCAGAATGTTACGGTTTCAGGGTCGCTGAATAACTTGCTCCAGCACCCGCAGCCGGGTTTTGGGGTCGAAGCCAATCAGTCGCACGTACTCCCCAGTGTATTGGGTCAGGCATTGCGCCAGGGTATCCAACACCGAGGTCACGGTTTGCTCAGAGAAGGTGGGGCCACTTTTCCAGGCATTGGTTTGAAAACGACGGGCATCCACATGTTCTACCCCTACCCGATACCCCTGGGCTAGCAGAGTGTGAATGTGCTGGCGCGTTTCCTCAGTGATAAGGGATGTTGGAATTGTGGCCTGGGAGGTTCCGGTTAGCGGCGAGGAGTGCTCAGCTTGGGGAGTAGATTGGGCCGATTCTGAATTTTGAATTTTGAATTGTGAATTTTCCCCTGTAGATGAACCGGGATGAGCACCTTCATCCCTCACAGAATAAGCCCGGTAAAATCCATCGGTAGCGGTGGAATTAGATTGGGGCTGTTGCAGGACGCGGTTGTACTCGTTGGCCAGCCGCATTTCTTCGACCCGGCGCTGCTCGCGCACTAGCCGATGCCCCACCTCCAACAGGTGGGAGAGGCTAAAGTCGGGCTTGGCAAAGGTTGGCGGCGTCAGGGTATTGACGACGTTGCGGGAAACATTTTCAAGCCCGACCTGGTAGATAAAGTCGCGAATTTGCTCGTTGTAGATTTGCGCCCGCACGGCACCAAAGAAATCAATCGCCTGGTGGGGAAAGGTATCCACCAGCATGGTCACATCCGGGGCAGACAGGTCATCCGGGGCAAAAATGCCGCCCACAATGCCGATCCGGTCGTCGCGGTCGGGCTCCCAGAAGAACTTTTCCATGCGGCCATCGCGAATTAGCGGCGCGTAGAGGGTAGACAGGTCATTACCCGTGAGGATGATCGGCACCCGCTGAATAGCAGTGTCGTCATAGCTGCCGGGCAGTTGCACATTGGTGGGGTTGTCGGCAATGTTCATCAACGTGTTGTTGACCAACTGGGTGTTAACCGTGTACTGGGTCAGCGCATCGAACCGCCCTGCCCCAGCGTCGATGTCGTTGATCATCAGTACCGCCATTTTGCCCCGCACCCGCACCAGTTCAGCGGCTTCCCGGTAGCGTAGACGAATTAGCCGAGCCGGGTCGCCTGCATCGGGGCTTTCTAGCTCACCGCCCGAAATCGACACAACCTCAATGCCCATGCGCTCATACACCAGCTCGCACTGAAAGGTTTTGCCCTCGCCTTTGCGGCCATGCACACCCAAAATGAGGGGAATGCGGACTTCTGGCAGGTTGAGGTAGTTTTTGGTGATGTGTACCGCCAGCTTTTCAAGAAACCGGGGAGAAAGGTAGTAAGCCATGATGGAGACTGCGCTGCACCGTTCATTATCACCTCTGGCGGCGGCAGTTATCGCAGTGGCCACAGTTTTCCATCTGCTGGGCTTCAGTGCGAAAGCCAAAGGCCACCAGCAACGCCTGCCAGCGGCAAGTGCGACTGTGCAGAAAGTGATGCATCTGCTGGCTTGCTGAAACCTGCAGCCCTGGCGGCGAGGCTGATTGAGCGGTGAGTTGATAGTGAAACGGGTCTTGCCATTCTAGCTGCCCGTTGCTGTGCAGCCAGGAGAGGGAAATCGCCCCATGCTCATACTGCTGGCTAATCGCTCGCACATCCCCCGTTTTGGGAATCTGGTGCACCAGCTGCTGGGCCTTTTGCTGAAGGGTTTGGGTTTGCGATTCAAAGAACTGGGCTCGCTGGCGATCGCCCCCATCCAACCAGCCGGTGCGCTCGCTCACCAGGGTTAAGGCTTCGGCAGGCTGACCATTCCGCCCGGCCCGACCCACCTCCTGCACGTATTCGGTGATGGTGCAGGGAGCCTGGTAGTGGATCACCCAGCGGGTATCGGGCTTGTTAACGCCCATACCAAAGGCCGAGGTACAGACCACAAATTGCAGGTGGTTGGCCATCCACTCGGCTTCGATGCGGCGGCGATCGCCCCCACCCAACCCGGCATGGTAGGGAGCCGTGCGGTAGCCCCGGGCGGCTAATGCCTGGGCCAGGGCTTCGCTATCTTTGCAAGTTCGCACATAAACTAGCCCAGCCTGGTCAGGGTGCTGGCGTAGGTAGCGCTGTAGGTTCTGCTTGCGCTGCCCCAGGCTTACAACGGGTGTAACGCTCAGGTGCAGATTGGCCCGGTGAGGGTTGAGGCGCACCACCTGGGGCGACTGGAGCTGGAGGACATCCCGCAAAATCTGTTGAGCCTGGGGATCGGCGGTGGCGGTGAAGGCGGCTATGGGGAGGGTGGTACCCGGCGGTCGGTTGGCCAGCAACGCCGAACGCACGGCCCCCAAGCGGCGATAGGCTGGCCGAAAGGTTTCGCCCCACTGCACCAGGCAATGGGCTTCGTCCAAAATCAGCCCATTCAGTTGAATGGCTGGGTTGCAGAGGCGCTCCCACACTGGGGCGCTGAGTAGCGTTTCTGGCGACATATAGAGCAACCGCAACCGTTGCTGCTCCACCGCTTGTAGGATGCGCTGGCGTTGGGGCGATGGCATCTGGCTATGAAGGGCGGCGGCGGGTAAGTGTCGTTCCCGCAACTCCTGCACCTGGTTTTCCATCAGGGCCAGCAGCGGCGATACCACCAGCGTCAGGCCCGACTGCAACAGGGCCGGCAGCTGAAAGCAGATGGATTTGCCCCCCCGGTGGGCAACACGACCAGCACATCCCGATGCTGTAGCAGGGCTCGGACAATGGCGTCCTGGGGTTTACGAAAGTCGGAGTAGCCCCAAATTTGCTGAAAGGCTTGCCGCACTGTTTCCCAGCGATCGCAGAGTTTCGGTCCATGCTTGATTCCTCAATGGTGGCCTTAGGGTGCCCGGTAGGGAGGGTGAGGTAGTGAGGTGGTGAGCGGGTAGGGCAGTGAGATAGTGGGCTAAGGGCATTAAAAAAGCGGGTGCTGATTGCATCCGCTTCTTAAGAACTGTAGGCTGGGCACGGCCCACCATCAGGAAAAAGGTGGCCTAGACATCACCTCAGTCTTGACCCGACGCTTTTCCCTATTCAAAAATGAAGGGGAAGTTATAGCCTACGCCAACGGAGAGGCCAAAGCCAAACCCGCTGGTGACCCGGAAGTTAGCGGCGGTATTGAGGGTAAAGTCGCGGGAAATGGGTACGTCAGCTCCAGCGTTCACCATCAGAGCGGTGTTGCCGTTGAAGGGCACATCTACCCCGGCCCCCACGTAGGGCTGGAACCGAAACCCACCGGCTCTCAGCAGGTTGAAGTTGTAGGTTAAGGGGATGGCGAAGTTAGTGAACCGTTCCGAGATAAAGAAGCCAGGGCGTAGGGAGAACCGAGGCCCCAAGGAAATTTTGCTGATCACGTTAAAGCCAAAGTCGCCAATGGCGCTGTCGGGATCCCCAAAGCCAAAGTTACCGCCAACCCCCAGGTAAGCGGGCGAAACACCGCTGTAGCCACGGGCTTGGGCCAGTTCAACTCCTTCGCTAAGATCTGGGGCAACTTGAGCGTCGCTATCTACCAGCGCCGATTCAATACCGGCCTGGTCAAAGGCCAGAAGGTTAGTGTCGCTAACCTGGAAGGACTCTAGGGAAACATCTTCAACCAGAAAACTAGCGGCAGTTTCGGCCTCAGGCAGGGTGGATTCAGCGGGGGTAGCTTCAACCACAGCAGGCGCGGCTTCAGCCGTAGGGATAATGTCAGCCGTTGCTGGCAGGGAAGCTTCAACAACAATCTCGGCCTGGGCTGCCTCAGACTCGGCATAGGCAGGCAGAGCTTGACCTGCGGCTACCACAGCCGCCAGACCTGCCAATAAACATAGATTTTTCGTAATTCATCGTACTATTCACTCCTCACAGTTAAAGTTGACTCAAAAGAACCGAGTTTAGAGACCAACCTAAATCAAGAAATGTTGGCTAACTCAACTGCCAGCTTTCACAGCACTAAGGCTGACAGGATCAGAGAGTAACCCCATTTCTACACACCACATAGTCGCTGTAATTGCCCAAGATTGTAACATCTCTGGCAAAGGGGGTATCGGTTATATCAACAACATTTCTGCCCCAGGCTGGCCGGGCGCTTGTTGGGCAAACCTAAGTCCCTTGGCTGATTAGCTTCACTTGCTCTGCAATGAGATTAGCTAGATGGGGCAGTATGGCTTTGTTTTTGCTGTGCTCTCGCCCTTCTGTAAACACGACCAAAACAAAGGGATGACAATCTGGAATTTCCCCATAGGCCGCGTCATGGCGCACCTGGCTAGTAAACCCTGCTTTGGAATAGAAGTGGGTGTTAGCCGGTAACCCCGCCCCTAAAAAGCCTATAAGTTGGTCTTCGTCGTCGCTCAGGGGGCGTTCAGTGGCAAGGTTGCGCTGCATCAGGGAGAGCATGGCCTGCGATCTCGGTGCCGACACAGCTACTCCGCCCGCCATACTGTGAATCAGCCGAGCTACGGCATTTGTGGTCAGGCGATTGCGATTTTCGTAATGTTCGCCTAAAAACACCCGCTCTCGTCCGTAGGGGCCATCACACCAAGTCTTTTGGTTGAGATTAACCGTTTCTAACTCTGGCCACTGTAGCGACTGAAAAAAGCGATTGATAATATTGCGCTGGTACTGCCAGGTTTGAAAGGGGCTAGTCGGCAGTTCAGGGCCACTGGTGGTACCAGTGAGAACATCAATCACCAGGCTGGTAGCATCGTTGCTGGAGTCTACAATCATGTCCCGCAGGGCTCGGTCTAGCTCTGCAGACGGTGACACCATGCCCTGCTCCAGCCACTCGTGGGCGGCCACCAAGTAGAAGAGCTTAACAACACTGGCCGGATAGATGAGCTCTACCCCCCGATAGTGGGTTCCCCTGGGGCGATGCTGCCAAAACTCTAGGGCACTTAACGCCCCGCCGGTATTGGTGATGTAGGGCGGGTCATACACAACCCAGGTGACGGCGATTTGGGTTTGAGCCAGGGTCGGAAAATCGGCCCATACTTGCTCCAGCACTCGGTTGAGGCGTTGTTCGAGGTCTTGATCGGGGGCAAAAAAGGGTTTCATAGTAGTGCCGTTAGCTCAGAAATGACCAGCCATTACCCTTTACGATACCTTTACAATGAACTAACCCACGACGTTGCACCTGTCTAACCCTATGGCGGACGACCAATTTAGCCTATTTTCTGCCAATGAGGCGGTTTCAGCCCCTGCTTCCCTTGATTACGATGCTATTCCAACCTCAGGCAATGTTCCCATTCCGCCAGGCACCTACGAGTCGCTGGAGCAGTTAGCCATCCACTGCAAGGACTGCCAGCGCTGTGGACTAGCGGCTGAGCGCACCCATGTTGTGGTGAGCCGGGGTAGTGCTACGGCTCCAATTCTGATTATTGGGGAAGGCCCAGGCCAACAGGAAGACGAGCAAGGGTTGCCCTTTGTGGGTAAGTCGGGGCAGTTATTGGAAAAAATCCTGGCCTCCGTACGGTTTGATACCAGCCAGGATGTTTACATCTGCAACATCGTCAAGTGTCGGCCACCGGGCAACCGCGTCCCCACCAGCGATGAAATGGCCGCGTGTAAAGGCTACCTGCTAGAGCAAGTTCGCCTGGTCAATCCAAAAATTATTCTGCTAACCGGAGCTACGGCGGTTAAGGGGATTTTGGGTCTTAAGGATGGCATCACCAAAATTCGCGGCCAGTGGTTTGAGTGGGAGGGGCGGCTGTGTATGCCCATTTTCCACCCGGCCTACCTGCTGCGGAACCCCTCGCGGGATAAGGGCGGCCCCAAATGGCTGATGTGGCAAGATATCCAGACGGTACGAACCAAGCTGGATGAACTCCTGGCCAATGGTTAAGGGGCGACGGGCAAGGCCGATTCTATGGGCGCAGGTTTGGGGGTTGGCCGCTGTGCAGGGAGCCATTACCCTGGCTTGGGTGGTCTACAACCTTTACCTGGTCGATTTGTTGACTAGCCTGGGCTTTCCCCAGGGCTGGGCGATTGGTTTGCTGATTGTAGAGAATGGGCTGGCTATGATCACAGAACCTCTGATGGGGGTTTTTTCGGATCGGCTGCAACATCAGATCGGTACCCGGTTTCCCCTCATCAGTCTGGGTGTGATTCTGGCGGCTGGCTTATTTGTGGGCATTCCTACGGTGCTGGTGTGGGGGCAAAATGCTGTGCTGCGCTGGATGCTACCCCTGCTGCTGGTGGCCTGGGCTCTGGCTATGACCTTATTTCGCAGTCCAGCCCTCTCGTTGCTGGGACGCTACGCATTTCAAACTGATCTGCCCCAGGCGGCTAGTATTCTGACCCTGGTGGGCGGGCTAGCGGGGGCGATGGCCCCCCTGGCCAATCAATTTATCCTTGACCTGGGACCGTTGCTAGCCTTTGCGATGGGTTCCCTACTACTGCTGCTGGCGATGGTTGTTCTCCGCTGGGCTGGCCCCAACCGGTCGGTGGCGTTACCTACGTCACCAGGGTTCAATGCCAAATCGCTGTCCTGGGTGGGTCTGACCCTGGTATTTGGTGTTGGTCTGGGGACTACTCTGGGATTTCGACTCATGCTGACGACATTTCCAATCCTGCTTCAGCAACGGGTAGCCGAGGCCAGAGTGGCTGGAACCCTTGGTATGATTTTTGTTGCTCTGGCGCTGGCGGCCATTCCCACGGGTGCGCTAGCCAACCGATTAGGTAACCAGCGGGCCATGGTTTTGGGCCTGGGGATGATGGCCATCTTCACCCTTAGCCTGGTGGCTGTTCAAACTCCTTCCCAAGGCCTGGCCCTGGCGGCTCTTTTGGGAGCCACCTTTAGCCTGGTGGCCAATGGTTCGGTACCCTTTGCCCTGAGCCTGGTGCCACCGGAAAAAGCGGGCTTAGGCACGGGCCTGTATTTCAGCGGTGGGGCCCTGGCGCTCTGTGTGTGGGGAGGGCTGCTGAGTGCCGGCGAAGTGGCCGCCTGGCTTTATGCAGGGCTGGGAGCATTGGCTTTTTTATTGGCAGGTGTTTGTGTTGGTCAGAGTCGCCGCTATCGCTGCTAACGTCTCGTCATTCAGGGTAATGGGCTAAACGTCTGTTCCCAGCCAGGTGGTAGTGGCGGGCTGAGTTTGGGCCAGCAGTTTGCCCCTGGAAATAACGTGAGTAACCGTAGCGCTGTGCCGAATCGCCTCGTAGGGGCTGTCGGCATCTAGAACTACGAGATTGGCGGGCTTGCCTACCGCTAGACCGTAGTGGTCTTCCACCTTGAGGGTACGGGCTCCGTGGGTTGTTACCATGCCGTAGCAGGCGTCGATCTCAGACTGGCCCGTCATTTGGCAGACATGTACCGCCATGGAGGCCACCGCTAACATATTGCCGGTACCCAGGCTATACCAGGGGTCTTGTACGCAATCATTCCCCAAGCTGACGTTAAGCCCCCGTTGCCAGAGTTCCTTAACCCGGGTAACGCCCCGGCGCTTGGGGTAGGTGTCGGTGCGGCCCTGCAGGGTGATGTTAATGAGAGGATTGGCAATAAAGTTAATCCTGGCGCGCTCTAGCAGCCCCATCAGCTTTAGGGCGTAGGCATTGTTGTAGGAGCCAAAGGCGGTGGTGTGGCTGGCGGTAACGCGATCGCCCAGCCCTGATCTGATGGCACAGGCGGCTACAACCTCCAGGAAGCGCGCCTGGTCATCATCAATCTCATCGCAATGAATGTCGATCAAGCGGTCGTAGCGCTGGGCTAGCTCAAAAATCCGGTGGACGGACTGGACACCATCTTCACGGGTCATTTCATAGTGGGGAATGCCGCCTACCGCATCGGCTCCCAGTTTTAGGGCTTCTTCCAGCCGTGCCTCGTTGCCGGGGCTACCGTACACGCCATCTTGGGGAAAAGCCACCACCTGGACTGTTAGCCAGTCCCTAACCGCTTCCCTTACCTCCAGTAGGGCTTTCAGGGCGGTTAAGTTGGCTTCGCTAACGTCGGCATGGGTGCGCACAAACAGCACTCCCTGTTGAGCCTGTAGCTTGAGGGTAGTAATGGCGCGGGTTTTGACATCCTCCAGACTGAGGGATTGTTTGCGATCGCGCCAGATATCAATCCCTTCAAACAACGTACCGCTCTGGTTCCAGCGGGGCTGCCCAACCGTGAGAGCCGAATCGAGATGAATATGAGATTCCACAAAAGGAGGACTAACCAGCTTGCCGTTTACCGCGAGTTCCTGGCTAGCCAGACTCTCAAGTTGAGGAGCAATGGCCTCAATAGCGCCGTCCTGAATGGCGATATCGACAAGGTTGTCGTGGCCTAACAACCGACACTGCCTGAGGATGAGCGCTATTTTACTGGAGGTCATGCCGCGTTTCCTTGCCGGGGGAGGTAAAGCCTACCTATTGAAGTCCTACCTATTGGAATCGAGGGTTGCAGGGTGATCCGTTGCAGAGTTATCTATCGCAGAATTATCCGTGGGCCTCACTAGCTTCCAAAAACGCCGGAGTCAGGTTCTTGCTAGCGAGCCGAACTGGCAAACAGCCCCGGCGCGTAGGCTTCGATTACTTTACCAGTTCTAGAACAGGTAATCATGAGATAATCGCAAGCTCCGCACTGGGTACGCACGAGGTGATCATCCTGGAGGTGATGCCGCTCAGCCATGTGGCCACAATTAGGGCAGTGAACCTGTTGGGACATTAAAATCATTTTGTAACTCCGACTACTTTTTAAATGATGGAACCGAATGATAAATCACCGAATTTTTCCCAAAAATGACAGGCAATCAAACAAAACACGTTGGCCACCGTCAGGACAAAATTCTAAATCTTCATAGTTACTATTATGTAGAGCTATTTAAGAAGTTGCAATGTTATTTTATGAATCCTTAATCTAGGAAAATCCTACATAGCTCGTGATCCCTGCCTTGGTATACCCCCTAAAGGCGCTAAATTACGTTAGATCAGGAATGCTAATGTGTGAGCGATCACTAAACGTCTGATGACTAAGATCTAGGAGATAAATGCTTCTGCTTAACCGGATCCTGATTAAACTTTGTGTTGTAGTTTACGGTTCTAATTCTTTAGATTGAGTACGTTTTTGAAAACCGAGTAAATTTTTAAGATTTTCTTAAAAACCCTTGCTCAAGACAGTTTTTTTTAGTCTATGCGTTATTGCATTCAACACAGTACGTACTACCAGTATCAGCAACCCGTCACGCTGCAAGCCCATACGCTGCGGTTGAGACCCCGCTGCGACGCCGGGCAGCAGGTGGTGACCTTTGACCTTGGCATTACCCCGGCACCAGTGCAGCAGGCCGCCATGGTGGATACCGATGGCAACCATACGCTGCGGTTGTGGTTTGACCCGGCTCCAACGGATAGTCTCAAGCTAACCACCGTTGTGGAGGTAGTTACCCACCGTACTAATCCTTTTGACTATCTGATTGAGCCCTGGGCCACCACCTTGCCGGTTGACTATCCAGCTAGCCTGGCGGCTATGCTGCAGCCCTATCTACAACCGCCTATGGCCCTGGCTATTTCGCCCCAAGCCATTATGCTGGCCGCCGAGATTAGCCACCAGGTAGAAGGCAATGTCGGGCTTTTCCTCACCAGTTTGACCCAGCGCATCTATGAAACCTGTCGGTATACGAACCGAGCCACCGGGCCAGCCTGGCCCTCGGCCATAACCTGGGACAAAAAATTAGGCAGTTGCCGTGACTTGACCGTGCTGTTTATGGAGACTTGCCGGGCGGTAGGGCTAG
>JAAUUR010000081.1 GCA_012031045.1 Leptolyngbyaceae cyanobacterium SM2_5_2 | reverse complement strand
CAGCCCGGCCACCACCTCAGAGCCCCCGATATTGCGGCGGGTCTGCGCCGGGAAACACAGATCAATCATCAGCCCCAGAAGCCATAGCAGGGGCGAGAACTAACGCTGCTACTGCCGAAGCCGCACTAGCCACGACTGACCCAGTAATGGCCGAGTGGCTGGAACGGCTAACGGCAACCCTGCAGGAACAGTGGCATCCACCGGCTGGCCTGGTGGCACCCCTGACCTATACCCTCACCCTGGCAGCCGATGGCACCGTGAGTGAATTGCAGCCGCTGACAGAGCTAGCCCGAAGCTACCAGACCCAGCCCAGTTTGCCTCAAGTGGGTGAGGTATTTCCCAACCTTACCCGCCATCAGCCGGTTACGGTGGACGTGCAGTTTATGCCGTCTGGAGAGGTTATCGTCAGCCCCAGCCCTGCCGGAGAATCGCCTAGGAATGATGCTGGCGTTGAGCCTTGAGCTTGGCTTTTCGCATCCGCAGGGTGGCAGTAGCCTTATCCACCGGGAAGCCCGCCACGGGAATAACCTGGTGTTTGCGGTCAGCCTCAAGCTGTTTGATTTCGGTATAGTCTACCCAGTGGATGCAGTCTACCGGGCAGGTATCGATGGCTTCCTGAATCAGGTCTTCGGAGTCGCCATCCTGGCGATAGACCCGAGACCGGCCATAGTCGGGCTCAATGTAGAAGGTGTTGCGGGCCACATGAGCACAATGCTTGCAGCCAATACAGGTAAGTTCGTCTACGTAGACGCCCTTTTGTCGGAGTTGGCCGCCTAGTTCAGGTTCATAGCCGGTGCGGTTATCGGCTTGCCGCAGTTGGCCACCTAATTCGGGCTCTAACCCGGTTGGGCGACTGTCTGACTGTGCATCAAAGTCCAGCATGGTAACTATCCAGTACCTATCAATACGCAGAAAGGGCCATACACAGAAAGGGGCCATTAGCCCCTTTCTATCCGCTATCTCTGTCGGCGGTTAACCGTTCCAGCGCTGCACTACTAAGCGCACAGAGCCATCAGCCTGAGCTTGCTCTTCAGCGAGTTGAAAACCCTGGCGGCTGGTTTCAGCGAGTACAGTGTTGTAAGCGTAACGTTGGGTCACTTTGCTGAGGAAGCCTTCGACGGTCAAGGGCTGTTGCCAGTACTGCAAATCTGCTACCAGCTCATAGTCTTGGGTTTCAGAATTTCGGGTAAACCCAATGTCGTACCCATTGTCTTGGGCGATAACAACATCAGCTGGCTGAGTTTGCCCTTGATAGCCACGCACCTGGGTGGGGCCAGCCTTCCACTCGGTGCCCAAATCGGTAAGGGCCACCTTTAGGGACTCTAGATTGCGAATTTTGGTTTTGATTTGGCTAAAGTGTGACATTGGCTTTTCGTAGTGTGAAGGATCAAAAAAACGTGGAAATAATCAAGGGCTAACGATAAATACTTACCACTGGCTGTAGGAAACCGTTGAAGATGCTTGTTCAGCGACAAGCTGCTCATTGAGCTGAGCATAGTAATCAGACGTAGTCTGCTGGGAAACCACAACCCCTAATTGCGCCTCAATGGCCGCAGTCACCTCGGCACACGAGGAGCCGATGATACCGGTGACCATCTCCTTAACTCGACCATCGAGATAGATAACGAACTCTAAGGTTTCCATATCCGGCTTGGGCTTTAGGTTAGGGAACAGGCCAGAGAGACCCCTGACCCGAATGCAACAGAGTTAGTGCAACTCAATCCTACTAAGGATTTCCAAAATTACTCACCTGCCTCCATTACGAAAGTCAATATGTCGTATTGATGGGATGAGCCGCTGCATCTATTAGATGTAGTGTCGCGTAACTTTTAGAGGGAGTCAAGGCAACTTTTGTTACGGATTGAAACGATGAGCAGGGCAAACAATCAGAGGCTAGAGGTTAAAACCTGAGTCAGGCCAGTGTTGAGAAACTCGCTCCCTGGTTAAGCCAGACGCTGGAGCCAGCTCCTAGCCTAGGTCAGAGCTTCAGAAACTAAGTTGCTGGTTTCTGCGGAGAACTTTTCAAGGCCAGAAATTGCCTCCGTTGCTGTTTTCATCCCGGCCTAACGCTTGGGCTCAAACCGCTGCTAGCGTTCAAAGTTGCGGGGCAAGCAAGCCACAACTTGAGAATTTATAAGGATCCAGGGCTTTGATTTGTTCCGCTATGGAGTTATGGCCAGAGCCAGCAGCAGTATAAAATTCAATAGAGGTTGGTAACGTTTAAGTCTATTCGCTCTATCCGGCAGGTGGTGGTGAATTGAGCGGTCGCGTGGGGCGAGTGGCTGAAGCCGCTGCAGGCCTGAAGTCAAGTGATTTTGTCGTTTCAGAGGCCATCCTGGTGGACAGCGTGGTAATTACCGATGAACCGCTAGAAACTGGCGATGAGGAAGCGATTTGAGGTTTAGGCTAAAAGGTTTAGCCCTTAGGGTGAGTAGCCATCGTAAGGTGGGCCACGTCCACCCTATGGAAAAAGGGTCTCTAAATGTTATCTTAACGCGATGTCTTCTCCTAACTGGGGCCGTCCTACTAGCGCTGCTCTTGATGGGTGGCAATGGGGCGCTGCCTAGCCATGCCCAACTTCCCCTCCCGCCGTTAACCAGCCCAGACAGCAATCGTCAGCCCCTGCCTCCAGGAGTTGAGCGGCAGGGCACCATCGAAACCGCCGCCATTACCCTAGAAGAGCAGACTCTCTTCAGGATTGCCTCTCCCACAGTATTTGACCGCAGCAACTTAGGGCAGCAAATTCCGGTAGAAGTGCGGGCTAAGCAGATCGAATCCAACCTGCAACGGCTAATTCCAGCCAGCCGGAGTGAATCTGCCCCTTTTGATCCGGCTTCGTTCGCCGTTAGGGTAGAAACTGTCAATGGCTTTCCAGTTTTGTATGCCGAGGATGCCCAGGCTAGTACACCTAGACCACTGCTAACAGTAACCGATACCGATGCCCAATACCACGGCATCAGCAAAGCCCAACTGGCTGAAGACTGGCGGGATATCATCGAGACAGACCTACGCCAGGCGATTGAGCGACGGCAACCAGAAGCGCTTAGGCAACAAATTCTTACTGTGGTTAGAGTCTTGGGAGCTAGCCTGGTAGCCACCCTGCTGTTGGGAGTTTGCTCCCTGGGTTTGGAGCAGCGAAAACGCTACCTTCACAAGCGTCAAAGGGCTAAAGCTCAGACTCAGCCCCAAGAGGCGCGTCCCGGTTTTTCATCGGTAAACAATGAAGCGAACCGGCCCCATCGTTTACTCCGCAACGTCAAGCTCAACCTGGGACTTCAGAGGCGCTTACAAATTGTTCGATTTTTCCAGTGGTTGCTGTTTTGGTGCATTCTCTTCATCTGGGCCTTTAGCCTGGCCTACAGCCTTTACACCTTTCCAGAAACTCGTCTCTTTGCCCGCAAACTGGTGGTTACCCCCATCCTGCTGCTGATCACCTTTTTTGTGATTGGGCTGCTCAATCAACTTATTGACATCAGCGTAGAAAAGGTTATTCAGCAACTCTCTAAAGAGCGAGAATTAAGTGCTGGGGAACTGCAGCGCATTACCACTATTGCCAGAGTTGTTGAAGGCATGAAGCGAGTATTGGTTTATACCATTGGTGTGCTTTGGGTACTGCAATGGCTAGGATTTCTCTCTGTTTCAGTGTTAGCTTTGGGTACTGTTGTAGCACTGGTTATTTCCTTTGCCGCCCAAAATTTGCTGCGTGACTTGGTCAATGGGCTATTGATTTTAATGGAAGATCAGTATCGCATTGGCGACCTGGTCATCATTGATGATAAGAGCGGCATCATTGAGAATCTAAACCTGAGAATTACCCAACTACGGAGCCCGGCAGGCCATCTAATTACCTTGCCCAATAGTTCCATTGTGAGAGTTGAAAACCTTTCCCGATTTTGGTCTCGGTCAGACTTTCGGATTGAAGTAGCCTACGACACCGATGTGGATTTGGCGCTTAAGCTAGTGCGCGATACCGCAGACGAAATGGCTGAGGATCCAGACTGGCAGGATTGGATTCTAGATACCCATGAATTGTTTGGGGTAGACCAGCTTTCCCATACGGGTATTTTGATTCGTATCTGGATTAAAACGGCACCTCTCAAGCAGTGGCCAGTTGCTATGGAGCTACGACGGCGGCTGAAAAAAACCTTTGATCGCCAGGGGATTAAAATTGGCATCCCTCAACAAATTTGGATGCCAAACCAGGCTGAGAATTCCTCGAATGTAGACCTTTTACCCGGTAACGACATGGCCCCTGACTCTGGAGATAATTCACAAAAGCCATGGCCAAAGACCTCAACAAAGCATACGCCATAACAACTGGCCAACCCAGATAAATTCCCCCTGCTGCCGGGCTAGCTTGATGCGGCGTTCCTCTTATGGTCTTCACGTTTCCACTATCGTCGTGGATAATCCTACGTAACCGCCGCTGGGATGGCGGCCAATCAGATAAAGCCTAACCTCAACGGTGCCTAGGCGATAGGTGTGCAAATCAGTAAGGGCATCGTAGAGCAGCCGTTGTATAGCCCGGTAGCGTTGAGCCAAGTGTTCACCCTGGGCGGTATGCCAGAAGGGGTTATTGACAATTGGCTCAAAGAACTGCTCCGGTGGGTGCTGGTTGCCTACTTCACCCTCAAGGAGTTGCGGTAGGGTAATTGCTTCTAGCTGATCTGCAGGCCACCGCACCACTGCCAGGGGAGCGTCGACTTCGCTGGGGTACCACAGGCCTGTCGTTGCCTGCTCCAGGTCATCGGCATAGTGGTTAAGGGAATCGGCAGCCTGCTGCATAGAACTAGGCTACCCTACAGTGTCTTCAGTACGGTCATCGCTTCGGCTACATGGGCATTGGGGTTGAACTGCGAGTTAAAAATGTGCCGCACCCGCCCGCTAGTGTCAATCACATAGGTGACGCGCCCAGGTAGCAGCCCTAGGGTTGTGGGTACCCCGTAGGCTCGGCGCACCTTGCCCCCCTCATCGCTAACTAGGGTAAAGGGGAGGTTGTGCTTGCTGGCAAAGGTTTGATGAGAGGCGGGCGAATCGCTGCTGATGCCAATTACCTCCGCACCTGCGGCTTGAAAATCCGTATAGCTATCCCGAAAAGAGCACGACTCCACCGTGCAGCCGGGGGTATCGTCCTTGGGGTAGAAGTACAGCACAACGGCTTTTTGGTCACGAAAGCTGCTGAGTGTTATCGGCGCTCCGGTTTGGTTAAGGAGCGTAAAATCGGGGGCTAGGTCGCCAACTTGTACAGCCATAAGAAACTCCTAGGTAGGGCGCTGATAACTCTTTAGAATACTTAATAAAAGTAATTTTTGCTGTAGGGGAAGTCACTCCCCCTGTTAATGCTGTTGATAGCTTCTAGCCATGACGATTTTGCTCTGGTTCCGATAATGACCTGCGCTTGCACGACCATCAGCCGCTCTATGAGGCTGTCCAAACTGGGCAATCCATTTTGCCACTCTACTGTTTCGACCCCCGGCAGTTTGGTCAAACGGCCTTTGGCTTTCCTAAAACGGGTGCCTATCGAGCCAACTTTTTGCTGGAAAGCCTTGCGGATTTGCGACGATCACTCCGAGCCCACGGCAGCGACCTGGTAATTCGCACCGGGCTGCCTGAAGTTATTATCCCCGAACTGGTAAAAACCCTGGCCATTGACGCGGTCTACTGGCATGAGGAGGTTACCCGTGAGGAGCTAAAGGTTGAGCAAGCGTTGATTACCAAGCTAGCTGGGCTGGGTACCCAAACCCAACTCTACTGGGGCGCAACGCTTTACCATCCCGATAATTTGCCCTTTGAGCTAGCTCAGCTCCCGGAGGTATTCACCCAGTTTCGCAAACAGGTGGAACAGCGCAGTAGGGTGGATGCGCCCTACTCAACTCCGACTCAACTCCCACCCCGGCCTGCTGTTGAACCGGGGCCTTTACCTAGCCTAGAGGAGTTAGGTGTAGTTGAGCCAACCGCCGACCCCCGTGGCGTTCTCCCCTTTGTGGGCGGAGAAACGGCTGGTTTACAACGGCTCCAGAACTACGTGTGGGAGACCGACAGCCTGAAGACCTACAAAGAAACCCGCAACGGCATGGTGGGCGCTAACTATTCCTCTAAGTTTTCGCCCTGGCTGGCTTTGGGGTGCCTGTCGCCCCGGCAAATTTACAAAACCGTGCAGCGCTACGAGGCCGAGCGGGTGAAGAATGATTCGACCTACTGGCTGGTGTTTGAGCTACTCTGGCGTGATTATTTTCGCTTTATCTGTGCCAAACATGGCGATCGCATTTTCTACCCTTCTGGGCTACGAGGGCTACAAATTGCCTGGAAGCAAGACTGGCAAAGGTTCGAGGCCTGGCGTACTGGGATGACCGGCTTTCCGCTGGTGGATGCCAACTTGCGCGAGCTGGCTGCCACGGGCTTTATGTCCAATCGGGGACGGCAGAATGTAGCCAGCTTTTTGACCAAAAACCTGGGGATTGACTGGCGCATGGGAGCCGAGTGGTTTGAGGCGCAGTTAATTGACTATGACGTATGCAGCAACTATGGCAACTGGAACTACACAGCTGGCGTTGGCAACGATGCCAGGGGCTTCCGCTATTTCAATATCCCTAAGCAATCCCAGGATTACGACCCCCAGGGCACCTACGTCAAGCACTGGTTGCCGGAGCTAGCTCCCCTGCCCGCGGCCAAGGTGCACGCCCCGTGGAATCTACAACCGTTAGAACAAAAGCGGTTTGGAGTACGGCTGGGAGTAGACTACCCCTGGCCAGTGGTAGATTTGGGGAAGTCGGTTCAGGTGAATGAGCGCATCTACAATCGGGCGCGTCTACTCAGGCAGTAGGCTGGCTACCAAGACTTCAGCCTGGCGCGGTTAGTTGGCTAACAACCCCTCACTAAGCGGTGTAATGCAAGTAACCGACAGCACGGCTCAATCGGCCTATGATATAGTTAATCCAGCTAATGTCAAGGTTCTCTAACAACTTTTGGGTTCTTCCGACGGTTCTGTAGTTTCTTTGCTAACATTGGCTGCATTGGGCTTAAGCTCAATAAATCAAACCTTTCAATCAAAACCTTAAATCAAAACCTTCAATCAGAACTTTTACTAGACCCAGCTTTGGACGGCTGGGTTTTTTGTGGCTTGCTTGACTGGGAGCGGCTATAAGTTTGGTAACAAGGGCTGTATGATCCCTCTGTCTGGTTAATCTGGCTACTTTCTGCTAATGCTTAAGCCTGATAAGTTGCTGCTCAATGTAAACGCACACGTTATCCTCAGGACTTGTTGCAGCGCTAATGCCCAAGGTTGTTTCAGTTCACTCTTACCGGGGTGGTACCGGCAAGTCGAACTTTACCGCTAATTTAGCCACCACCATTGCCATGCAGGGCCATCGGGTAGGTGTCGTCGATACCGACGTACCCTCCCCAGGCATCCACAACATCTTCAGCCTGGAACCTGAGCAAACCGCCACAACCCTGAACAGCTATCTCTGGGGCGAAGCATCCATTGAAGAAGCCGCCTACGACGTGAGTTTGGCCGCTGGGCTACCCCAGACGGGCAGCTTGTTTCTGGTGCCATCGAGCGTCAAGGCCGACGACATTGCCAAAGTGCTAAAGGAAGGCTACGACGTTAAGCTTCTCAACGACGGCTTCCGCAAACTGGTCAAAGCCCTGGAGCTAGACTACTTATTTATCGACACCCACCCCGGTCTGTCTAAGGAGACGTTTCTTTCCATTGCCATTTCCCACGTGCTACTGCTAATTTTGCGGCCCGACAAGCAAGACTATCAAGGCACCGCCGTCACCATCGACGTAGCCCGGCAGCTCAACGTCCGCAAGATGATGCTAGCCATCAATAAAGCTTACAGTTCCCTCAACTTAGAGGCCCTAAAGCACAAGGTAGAAGAAACCTATGGCGCCCCGGTGGCGGGGGGTGTTTTCCCCTTTCAGAAGACCTCGTGCAGCTGGCCAGCGAAGGGGTGTTTTGCACCAAGTTCCCCAATCACCTGATCAGCCGAGAGTTTTGCAAAGTGGCCGCCCTGATTATGGCAGAGGGCTAACTCCGATGGCAAAAATGATTTTTCGTCTCTGGCCAGCTCCATTCAGGCGGTAGCCTCGCCCTTTCGGCAGTACCTCGGCGAGCTGCACGAAAAGTATCAGGGGCTCAGCGAAGGGGCCGTAGCCGACTATATCCCTGAACTCGCCCTGGCCGACCCGGCTTGGTTTGGCATTTGCGTGGTTACTACCGAAGGTCAAACCTTCGACGTGGGCGACTGCGACCAGCTGTTTACCATTCAGTCAATCTCCAAAGCTTTTGTGTTTGGCCTGGCTCTAGAAGACCACGGGCGCGACTACGTGAATAGCAAAGTCAGCGTTGAGCCTACCGGGGAAGCCTTCAATTCCATTGTGCTGGATGAGGTTACCAACCGCCCCTATAACCCTATGGTCAATGCCGGGGCCATTGCCACCACCGATCTGATTAAAGGGGCCAGCGCCACCGAGCGGCTAAAGCGCATGTTAGACATGTTCAAGCGCTACACGGGCCGCGATCTTGAAATTAACGTGCCGGTGTTTTTATCGGAAAAGGCCACCGGCTTTCGCAACCGAGCTATGGCCTATCTGATGCTCAACTTTGGCATGGTGACCGAGCGCATCGACGACACCCTGGATCTTTATTTTCAGCAGTGCTCGATTATGGTTAACGCCAAGGATCTGGCGATGATGGCCGCTACCCTGGCCAACGGCGGCGTCAATCCAGTCACGGGGCGCGCGCCCTGGATGAGCACTACGTACAGGATGTGATTAGCGTTATGCTTACCTGCGGCATGTACGATTACTCTGGGGAGTGGGTCTACCGGGTGGGGATGCCCGCCAAAAGCGGTGTGGGTGGCGGTATTACCGCGCTGGCCCCCAGCAAGCTGGGCATGGGCACTTTTTCGCCGCTGCTAGATGCCAAGGGCAACAGCTTCCGGGGCCTCAAGGTGTGCGAAGATCTGTCCCGTGACTTTGGTCTGCACTTGTTTAACGTGGCTAAAGCTGAGCATGTGCTAAACGAGTGGCTAACGGGCAGCGGGGCCGATAACTGGTAGAACTTAATAACGTTTTGCCGGGGAATAGGCTCAAAATTTCATCGTGTGGCTCTGCTGTAGCTAAATAACCTGTTTAGTCCATTAATTTCTCAGTCATCGACAAAAGGTTGTAGCCGTGGCAAGAGGTAAATTTCGACTGCGAACCACCCTGATGATTCCTTTTGCTCTGCAAATTTTGGCGGCGGTGGGCCTAGTAGGGTTTGTGGCCTTTCGTAGTGGTCAGCGATCTGTTAGCAACCTATCCACAGCCTTACGCAGTGAACTAGCGGCTCGTATTCACCAATCTTTAGAATCCTACCTGCTCTCACCCCACGACATTAACCAACTCAATGCAGCCGCATTTTTAGAGGGAGATCTCAATTTTGAAAACCCTCAAAACCTGTCGCAAATGTTGCAACAGGTCGAGATTTCTCCATTTATTTTTGGTGTCTATTGCGGCAACCAGGCGGGAGAGTTTTAGGGGTAGGGCGGGAGTCCGCCGGTAACAGCGATATTTACATGTGGGTGGTCAACGAGGCCAGCCGAATGCGATTTCTTTACTACGATATTGACCGACGGGGCAATCGACTGGAGTTTATCGAGGAGTATGGCGACTTTGACTCACGCCAGCGCCCTTGGTACAAGGCCGCTATGCAGGGCCGACGCGCCATTTGGAGCGAAGTTTATCTCGATTTCACCACCCTGCTACCTACTATTACCGCTAGTCGCCCGGTCTACAGTGAGGCAGGTCAGCCGCTTGGAGTCTGTGCTACTGATGTGCTGCTACCCAAGGAGTTTCGTAGTTTTCTATCCAGCCTGGAAATCGGTAAAACCGGCGAAGCCTTCGTAATGGATCGTAGCGGTCAAATTATCTCCAGTTCGACCGACGAGCCGCTAACGGTGGGGGAGGGTGAGGCCGCTAAGCTAATGCAAGCGACGGCCAGCCGCGAACCGCTGATTCGAGAAACAGCCATCTACCTGAAGCAACACTTTGGCACCTGGGAAAACCTGCGGTACCCCATCCAGCTTGATGTTAAGCTTAGCGGCCAGCGACAGTACATTCAGGTCACGCCCTTTAACGATGGCCGAGGGCTTGATTGGCTGATTGTTGTGGCTATCCCAGAGACCGACTTTATGGCCGACATCAACGCCAGCCGCCGCAGTGCTCTGGGGTTGAGCTTAGGAGCGTTAGGGTTGGCGCTAGGCGTGGGCCTACTCACCTCCCGCTGGCTGACTCGACCCATTACTCAGGTATCACAGGCTGCTGCCGCTATGGCTGAAGGCCATTTGGATCAAACCGTGGAGGCCAGCAACATCCAGGAAATTAACCGCCTCTCCACCTCCTTCAACAGCATGTCGGGGCAGCTCAAAGATACCTTTGACGCCCTCCGCCAAAGCGAAGCTCGTAACCAGGCGCTGCTCGACGCCATCCCTGACCTGATGCTCGAAATCAGCGCCGCCGGCATCTACCTCGACGGCATTGAAGCCAAGGCGGGCCAGTGGTTAGCTCTCAGTGTGGCTGATCAGATGGGTAAATCGGTGACAGATGTGCTGCCTGCCGATATTGCCCACCAATATTCGCAGGCTATTCAGCAGGTCTTGCAAACTCAGGTGCCTAAAATCTTGGAATATGAGCTTTTAATTGGCGCTGAAGAAGAAACCTTTGAGGCCAGGGTAGTGCCCTGTAGTGCCCAGTCAGTCTTGTTTATGGTGCGCAACATCACCGAGCGCAAGCGGGCGGCGGCAGAGGTGCTGCGCGAAAAAATCTTCTCTGACACCTTAATTGACAGTCTGCCTGGAACCTTCTTTCTCTACGACAGCGACATGCGCCTGGTTCGCTGGAATAAACAGTTGGAGCAAGTTTTGGGCTATTCTGGCGCAGAGATAAAGGGTATAAACGCCCTCGAAACGATTTGTGCCGCCGATCGGGCTTTGATTACGGATCGCATTCAAGCCGTATTTACAACAGGGGAAGCCCAGGCAGAAACCCGCCTGTTAACGAAATGTGGAGAGATGATTCCCTACCTGCTGACAGGGCGTCGAGTTGACCTGAACGGGGCTACCTACCTGCTGGGCAATGGACTTGACATCTCTGAACGCAAGCGAGCGGAGGAAGCCCTCCGAATTGCCGAAGAAAACTACCGCAGCATCTTCGAAAACGCCCTAGAGGGGCTGTTCCAGTCGAGTTTAGAAGGTCGCTTTATCAGCGTTAACCCAGCTATGGCCGACATTTACGGCTACGACTCTCCCGCCGATATGGTGACCAGCATCATCAACATCGTCACCCAGGTTTACGTTGACCCCGACGGTCGCGAGGCCTTTAAGCAACAGCTTGACCGCGATGGAGAAGTAAAAGACGTTGAGTATCGCATCTATCGCAAAGACGGCACCATTATTTGGATTGAAGAAAACGCCCGTGCCGTTCGCAACGATGACGGTGAGCTTTTGTACTACGAGGGTATCGTCCAGGATATTACCCAGCGTAAGCAGCTGGAGGCCCAGCTAAAGCAGCAGGTGCAGGAGCTGCAAATTGAGATTGACCACCAAAAACGAGCTCAGGATGTGGCTCAGATTACTCAAAGTGGCTACTTTCAGGAAGTTCAGGAGGAAATTGCCCAGGTCGATTTAGAAGAATTTTGGGGCTGACTATCCCGATCTGCTAACTTCTGTATCCCATTGTTTATTTTCTATCTCCTGCATCCTGTCTTCCCCCATGCCCCAATTTCCTGACAAATCAACACGAGCCACCGGGTCAAGCTACGACTTGAGCCGACTGTTTCAAGGTCGTCAAATTCCGCTGCGACTGCTGCTATTGCTGGCCTTTGTTGGTCAAATTTTAGGCATTGTGGGGCTAATTGGCTATCTTTCCTGGCGGAATGGTCAAAAAACAGCTAATAACTTGGGCAGCCAAATTCGGCAGGAATTGACCTATCGAATTGAGCAAGAATTACGGCGATATTTTGAAACACCCCACGAAATCAATCGCCTCAATGTGGGAGCTTTTGCCCGCGGTGAACTAGACGTGATAGGTGGAAAATTCGGCGAGGCTCAGCTCTATCAACAGATGAAAATTGCCCCGAATGTGGCTTTCGTCTACTGCGGTAGCGCTAATAGTGGAGAGTTTTTTTGGGGTTTTGCGATCTCCCGACGATGGCTCTTTACAACTTTCTTTTGGCAATCGCGGCAACAGCTTTTTGCGTGACTACTACAGCCTGGATGTAAGCGGCAACCGCACCTTTCCCATTCGCCGGGCTGATCAAACCTTTGATTCGCGGTTGCGACCCTGGTACCAAGCGGCTATCAGTGCTGAAGGCCCAGCCTGGACAGAAGTGTATATTGCCTTCACTACGGGCTTGCCAACATCACCGCCAGCCTGCCCGTGTATGACCGATCGGGCAAGCAATTGCTCGGGGTTTGTGCCACCGACGTAGTGCTGCCGGAGGAGTTTCGCGATTTCCTACGGGGATTGGAAATTGGCATCAACGGCCAAGCCTTTGTTATTGATCGACGTGGTCAGCTAATCTCCAACTCTACCGATGAACTTCTGATGGTAACAGAGGGTGAATCATCGCGTTCCATTATGGCCTTAGAAAGCCGTGATCCCCTGGTGCAATCCGCAGCTCAGTATTTGGTTAATCGGTTTGGTGGATTTAAGCAAATTGAGCAGCAGCAGTTAATCTTTAACCTGAATGGCCAGCGTCAGTTTCTAGAGGTGGTGCCCTTTCAGGATGACTTTGGGCTGGACTGGTTGATCGTGGTCGTGGTGCCAGAGGCCGATTTTTTGGCCCAGGTCAAGGCCAACACTCGTGCTACCGCCTGGCTTTCAATAGCGGCGGTGTCAGCGGCTATTTTGCTGGCTATTTTGGCTAGTCGGTGGATTACCCGGCCCATCATGGGAGTGGCTCAGGCATCAGGACAAATGGTGGAAGGTAACCTGTTGCAGCGAGTGGAGCCTACGGCCATCGCGGAAATGAACTCAATGGCCACGGCCTTCAATACTATGACGGCGCGGCTACACGAATCGTTTTCGGCCCTGCGGCAGAGTGAAGTGCAAAATCGGGCTTTAATTGCGGCTATCCCTGACCTCCTGATTCGGGCTAAACATGACGGTACCTATGTTAATGTTTTGGGGCGCGATCGCTTACAAATTCACGAGCCGGCGGCTTTCTTGGCCGGTACAGATGTATTTTCTTCCCTACCACTCCAGATAACAGAAAAGCGGATGGCTGCTATCCATAAAGCGTTAGCGACCGGCGAACTGCAACTCTACGAACAACAAATTGAGCTCGATGGTGAAACTCACCATGAAGAAGTGCGCGTCGTGGGATTTGGGCCAGATGAGGTGCTGATTATGGTGCGCGATATCACCAACCGCAAACGTGTCGAAGTGGCCCTCCGCATTGCCGAAGAAAACTATCGCAGTATCTACGAAAACGCCCTGGAAGGTATTTTTCAATCTACCGTTGAAGGTAAATTCCTCAGCGTTAACCCAGCGATGGCAGAAATCTACGGCTATAGCTCACCCCAAGAGATGATGGACAGCATTCAGGATATTCGCACTCAGGTCTACGTTGACCCCGAAGATGAGCAAACCTTTATTACTGAGCTAGCCCAGCATAGGGAAGTCATTGGTTTTGAGTACCGCAGCTATCGGCGCGACGGCAGTATTATTTGGGTAAGAGAAAACACCCGTGCCGTTGTGGATGACAGCGGAAAGGTGCTCTACTACGAGGGCATTTTGCAAGACGTTACCGAACGCAAGCGCATCGAGGCTGAACTCCGACAGCAGCTCGAAGAACTCCAGATTGAAATCGATCACCAAAAGCGAGAACAGGACGTGGCCAGCATCACCCAGAGCGGCTATTTTCAGGAAATTCAAGAGGCTATTGCCGACGTAAATTTAGAAGAATTTTGGCAGTAAATACCCTATTCCCAGTCTTCGGCTTAGCCTAGTACCGGTGCTATCCCCTACAGTTAACAAAAAAGCGCCCCCCGTAGGGAGCGCCTTGCACAAATCAATCGGCTAAAACCTAGCCAACGATTTCAGGAGCCTTAGCCGTGGCCAAGTCGAGGGGGAAGTTGTGAGCATTGCGCTCGTGCATCACTTCCATACCCAAGTTGGCCCGGTTGATGACGTCAGCCCAGGTGCCAATCACCCGACCCTGAGAATCCAGGATGGAT
>JAAUUR010000080.1 GCA_012031045.1 Leptolyngbyaceae cyanobacterium SM2_5_2 | reverse complement strand
ACCAGGGCGGCGCTGTTGAATTTCACGCCCCACCCGAATACGAAACAGGGCCACGGCCTCATTGCCGATAAAGCCAATTACCGCCGCCATGGCCAAAGCCCCCAGATGAGACAGGGGCTGGGGCTGATAAAACCGCAGCACCGACTCATAGGCTGTAATCAGGGCACTCAGCAGCACAATGGCCACAATGGCCACCCCGGCCAGATCCTCCAGCCGCCCAAAGCCATAGGCAAAACGCTGGGAGGGGGGTCGCCGCGAGGCTAAAAACGCAACCCCCAGGGGCAGGGCCGTCATGGCATCGCCAATATTGTGAATCAGATCGGCCAGCAGGGCCACGCTGCCTGAAAGCCAAAATACAATAGCCTGGGTCAGAGCGGTAATGACCAGCCCCACCAAAGACCATTTGACCGCCCAAAGCCCCCGCTCTGAGGTGGCAATGGCGGGATCAATGGCTCCATGGGTGTGGCCATGACCGTGATTATGGCCATGGCTGTGACCGTGCCCAGAGTGGTGACTGGCATCAAGCTGGTGTTCACCGGGGAGGGTATGGCCAAGCTCGACGTCGAGGGGGGGCAATCCATCCGGGCTGGGGGGTGCTGAAAAAGAGGCTTGTGCCATACAACCGATCTACCTGCGTAACAAAATTATCTAGACTCCAAGCCTATGGCTTTCAACCTTATGGCTTACTTGTTGCTTATAGGTATATTTGACGCAGAGGCGACGCTATTTTCTTAATTCCAGATCAAGTTCATTCTGAACATATCCAACTACCTCAACCAAAGTCTTTTTACCCTAAAAAGCTTTAGGTTTTCAAGCTTAAGCCTTTAAGTCCTGAAGGGGTTAGTGAATTTCCCTGTTCGGAATTTGATATAACAAGTTGTGGAATTTACGAACCAACACCAGGGCATTTAGGCTGAAAGAATAATCTAAATTACCAGAGCATAAAGCGTCTCAAGCATTCCAAAAGTGCTAGCCAGTTTTTTGACCCAGCTTTTGTCGTAAGCAGCTCTTCAGGTTTGGGGTAAGCAGCTCCGTAGATGGTTTTACTTAACACAGAGGCTAGGCAAAGGGTTGAGCCCATGCCCATCGCCCTGGTGATAGATACCCAATGCTTGGCCCATTTTACGCTGGGATGTTCTTTTCTGGAAATCTCCTTAGCAAAACTCTGGCACGCTTCCCAGCTTCCGCACCGCTACTTTGACCTCCATACCCAGATAGTCTTCCGCATCCCCAAACCAAGAACCTGCCAGGGGAACCGCCTGGCCTGGGTGGCGGGCGATGGCCACTGAAATCAAATCAAACCCCTCGGTCAGGCGGTTGGTGGGGTCATACACCAACCAACCCGCCCCCGGCAGGTAAACCTGAAGCCAGGCATGGGTAGCCCCAGAGCCAGTCATGCCAATGTCGCCCCCATCCAGGGCCGAGTCATACAGGTAGCCCGACACAAATCGGCAGGCAAAGCCCAGTCGGCGCAGGGTTTCAATCATTAGCCAGGCGTAGTCGCGGCAGGTGCCTGACTGTAGCTTCAGGGTCTCTCCAGGGGGCTGGGTGCCCTCGGTATCGCGGGACTGGTAGGTAAAGGTATCGCGGATGGTATTCATAATCCGCTCCAGCACATCGCTGGTGCTGTCCATATCCCCCGCCACAAAACCCTTGGCCCAGGCGGCCACAGAACCATCTGGATCGTCGGCATGGGGACGCAGATAAACCGCCAGATCCGTCCATTCATCGGGGGTATACTGCACGGGCACCTCCTCTGCTCTGGGATCCAGCGGAAAGTTGTCAATGCCTTGGGTACCAAAATGTTCGCCCCGAAATCGACAGGTGACCATCAGTTCTTTAGCCGGTTCGTCTAGGTCAATGACCGCTACATTGTTGGACAGGGTATCGCTGATCCAGTGCACCGTTGACGGCACGTTAGTCTCGATGGAATACCCCAGCAGCCGACCGCTATAGCTGCCCTTGGGTAAAAACATGGCCCGGTGGGTGTCAAAGGTCACCGGTTTGGCATAGCGGTAGGTGGTCACATGCTCGACTTCGTAAATAACCGACATAGCGACATAGCCTGAATTATTAAATTAATCCTATAGCAAAGCCCCTAAAAAGAAGCTATCCAGAATCGCCAGATTCCTGGCTCCGCTGTTAGCCTGGAGCACCGGTACAGTATGGCCAAAAACCCGGTTTCTTCGTCCCTGACTAACGACATAACTGGTCTTTGCAACAAGAAACCGGGTTTCTGTACCGACGTTCTAGTTCCGAAGGACAGAGTGAATTCTGGGTCAGCAATCTGCTGAAGAATCCGCACCGAAATAGGACGACCGCTAGAGTAGCAGATCTCCTAAGCCCCCCGCCCTTTACCCCTCCCACCCAATACCCGCCCCCTCTAACCCCGCCGCTGTCGTTCACTCCGATACCGCAGGTATTCCGCCATCCCCGACAACAGGGCGGATCCTAGAATCAGCACCACGCTAAGGGCGTTGATGTCGGGCTTAACCCCGGTGCGCACCCGGCTGAAGATTTCCAACGGTAGAGGATTGGCCCCACCCCCGGCGGTAAAGCTAGAAATCAGCAGGTCGTCCATGCTGAGCACAAAGGCCAGCAGGCAACCGGCCAAAATACCAGGAGCCAGTTGGGGAATCAGCACCTTCATCATCGCCTGAAAGGGGGTAGCGCCCAAGTCCAGCGCCGCTTCTTCCAGGTTGGGGTCGAGGTTTTGCAGGCGGCTGGCCACCACTACGGCAATGTAGGCCAAACAAAACACCACGTGGGACACAATAATGGTCCCCAGGCTGAGGGGAATGGCCACATAGGTGAGGAAAACCAGAGTGGCAACGGCAATGGCGATATCCGGAATAATTAACGGCAGGTAGGCTATGCCTCGATACAGCCCCTTGCCGCGAAAGCGATACTTGGCCAGGCCAATGGCCATCATCGTGCCCAGCACCGCCGATACGGCCACCGCCACAACGGCAATGGTGAGACTATCCATCAGCGCCGAGAAAATGCGGCTGTCTTGGAACAGGCTGCGATACCACTTGAGGCTGAAACCCTCCCAACTGGCACTGTAGCGCGACGCATTAAAGCTATAGACTGCCAGCACGATGATGGGAAAATACATAAAGCCATACATTGCAGCTGTGAAGAGGCTTGGCCAGGTAATTTTAGGGGCGGTGGTCATAGGGTAAGGGGTTCTAGAGGGGCCGAGCGGTTTACTGGGAGGTTTCTGTCACCGTGCTGCGATCGCCATACTTGAGCAACAGCGCAATGGCCAGGCTAACGGCCAAAATCAGCACCATACTCAGGGCTGAGCCAAAGCCCCAGGCGCGGGTTGGCCCCAGGAACTGGTTGTAGATCAGGCGGCTAATGTTCATCGACGACGCACCGCCCAGCAGAGTGGGCACCACAAAGTCTCCCAGGGCGGCGATAAACACCAGCAAGCACCCCGCTGCAATGCCGGGGAAGGTTTGGGGCACGGTAATCTTCCAAAACTGCTGGGGCGGAGTGGCCCCCAGGTCGGCGGCGGCCTCCAGCAGGCGAGTATCCAGCTTTTCTAGAGAGGCGTAGAGAATCAGCACCATGTAGGGCAAAAAGCTGTAAGTCAGACCAATGAAAACCGCTGTGGGGGTATTCAGCCAGTTTTGGGCGGGTAATCCCAAACCCTGAAAAATGGTATTGAGCACCCCACTGGGCCGCAGAATTGCCGTCCAGGCGTAGGCCCGCAGCAACGATGAGGTCCACAGCGGCAGAATAAACCCCACTAATAGCAGGTTGCGCCAGCGCTGAGGCGCCATCAGCGCCAGCCAGTAGGCCACCGGGAACCCCAATCCCAGACACAGCACGGTAGAGCCCAGGGCAAAGGCGAGAGATCGCCCAATTACCCGCAGATAGACCGGCTGCAAAATTTGTAGATAGTTGCCCAGGCCGTACCCCCCAGCCGGTTGGCCAAGCCGGAGCCCAGGTACCAGGCTAATTTCGAAGATCAGCAGAGTGGGAATAACCAACAGCAAAAACAGCCACAGCCCCGGTGGCCCTAGCAACACCACGGCCTCTAGCCAGCGGCGAGGGGCCAAGGTTGCAGAGAGTTTGTTCCACCAGCTAGCGTGGTTCGACGAACGGAGGGAAGAATCTGCCATGATGCTGGCCAAAGTCTTGGACGGGTTAGGTTGCGGGCCAAGCCCCTTGCCCATCCTACAGGGAGTTGGCTGATTTTTTGTGTGCTAACGGCTGAATTCCTCTGCAGTCGTTATATCAACCTTTGGCACTGGCCCAGTGCCGCTAGGCGCTGGTAATTTCTGTCCAGAAGCGGTCGAACAGGTCATTGCTGGCAGTATCGATGGATTGAATCCCCTCGCTTTGGGCCAGCACGTCCTCTGGTGGGTAGAGGGAGGCATTGTTGCGAAGGTCATTGGGGAGGAGGTCGAAGGCGGCCTGGTTCGCGGTGGCAAAGAGTAGCCGCTCTACGGCGGTTTTGGCAATTTCAGGTTCTAGCAGAAAGTTAATCCACTGGTAGGCAGCCTCTGGGTTTGGGGCGGTGCTAGGGATGGCCATGGTGTCTGTCCACAGGGAGGTGCCGCTGGTGGGGATGACATAGGCGAGGCGATCGCTCTCCTCCATCAGGGCGATGGCATCACTGGAGTAGGCCATCGACACCGACAAATCCCCCGTTAGGATTTCGTTTTCAAACCCGTTCGTTTTAAAGGCGGCAATGTGGGGCTGAAGCTCGCGCAGTTTGGCATAGGCGGCTTCAATTTGAGCCGGGTCGTTGGTGTTGTAGGAATAGCCCAGGGTTTTTAGCGCTACGCCCAGGGTTTCGCGCATGTCATCGAGCATGGTGATGCGATTGGATAAGGCGTCCTTGTTGTCCCACAGAAAGCTCCAGTCCTTAGGGTTACCGGGCGTTACGTCGCGGTTGTAAAGTAGGCCCGTGGTGCCCCAGCAAAAGGGGACACTGTGGGCATTATTGGGGTCATAGGCCGGATTTGTCCATTTAGCTTTGAGATTTTCTAATCCCTGTAGCTTGGCGGGGTCTAGCGCCGTCAACATGCCTCCTGCTACCATCTCCGACACCATATAGTCAGAGGGGTAAATGATGCTGTAGGCATTGCCGCCCCCGGCCTGCATCTTAGTCAGCATAATTTCGTTGGAGTCGAAAATATCGATCACAACTTTAAGGCCCGTGCGTTCAGTAAAGGTCGCCGTCAGGTCATTATCGGTGTAGTTAGCCCAGGTGTAAATGTGAAGTGTAGAAGCATCGCCGCCGCCAGCGGACTGCGGCCCAGTAATGTTTTGGCGACAATTGGCCAACGATACACCGGCTACCGCCGCCGCTGAACTTTGCAGAAACCGCCGTCGAGTCAAACCACCAAGGCGTGGGGCGCCAGACATCAGGGGGTGCTTTTGAAGCATGGCCTTCTCCTTCATGGACGAGGGGGCACAACAAGAGACAGGTGAACAGAACTATTCCAACATTCCCTAGCTCTGGTTTCAAGCTATTAGTGATCGGAACGATTGTAGCTAACCCTAGCCAGGGTATTGAGACCGATCCTAGACCGCTGCATCTGCTGGGGCCGATGAGCTATCTAGCAGGCGGCAATCGCTGGCTCCCCAGTACACGTACACAGGGGTATCAAGGGTCAGCAAGGCATTGCCTCGGTTAGTTTGCAGCGCCGTTAGAATTTCCCCAGAAGTCAGGCGCACCCCCCAGTGCACATGGGTACCCAGGTACATGACGTGGCTCACCTGGCCCTGGTAGCAGTTATCCGCTGTGGGAGGTTCTTGACTGAGGCGCACTTTTTCAGGCCGCACACTAACCACCACGCTGGGGGAAAGCGCCTCCCTGGAGTGCTCGCCTCCTGCCTGGATCCACACCCGCAAGCCAGTTTCGGTAACCACATGGAGCTTTTCACCGGAGCGACTGCCCTCAATGCGTCCTGGCATCAGGTTGGTATCGCCAATAAAGTCGGCCACAAAGGGAGTGCGAGGCCGATCATAAATGTCACTGGGGGTGCCAATTTGCTCAATTTGACCGGCATTCATCACCGCAATGCGATCCGAAAGAGACAGCGCTTCCTCCTGGTCGTGGGTGACCATGATAAAGGTAATGCCAAGCTGCCGGTGCAGGGTAGACAACTCAACCTGCATTTGCTTACGCAGCTTCAAATCCAGCGCGCCGAGGGGTTCATCCAGCAGCATCACGGCAGGGCGATTCACCAGGGCTCTAGCTAGCGCCACTCGCTGCTGCTGCCCGCCAGAGAGCTGGGTCGGCAGGCGATCGGCAAAGGCTTCCATTCTCACGAGCTTAAGGGCGTCGAGGACGCGCTCTCGTATTTGAGCTGAGGGCATTCGCTTGATCTTCAACCCAAAGCCAATGTTGTCTTTAACGCTCATGTGGTCAAACAGGGCATAGCTCTGAAACACCGTATTCACCGGGCGGCGATGGGCCGGGGTACGGCTCATGTTCACTCCCTGAATTAGCACCTCCCCTGAAGTGGGCGTTTCAAAGCCCGCAATCAACCGCAGGGTGGTGGTTTTGCCGCAGCCAGATGGCCCCAGAATACTAAAAAATTCACCCTGGTTAACCCGCAAATCCAGCCCACGCACGGCGGGCTCGTCGTTGAACAATTTGACCACATGCTTGAGTTCCACATCGGCCTGGGCCTCGGTGGCAACGGCCTTAGACGTGGAATAAACCGTTTGAGACATAGCTAAATCCCCGCTGTCACACCAACTGTAGCGATCAAAGCGCAGATAAACAAGATCTGGGGATTTTGGATTAACGATTGAGAGAAGCCTCGGTGGAGGGATTAAACTCACCGGAAATAGAAAATACTAAACTGTATATATAGGTACAGACAAAGTGAGCGTTCTATTAACTAAGCGCTTCGTTAACCCAACGAGGTAACACAAATGACTCCTAACTTAATCAGCGGTTTAGAGATAATTGCGGTGGTTACGGTGATGACCCTGGTGTTGTCCCCCATACTGCTGTGGGTGCTGCCCAATCGCCGTAGTAGCGTGCAGTAATGTGCAGTTGATGCCCGGCGGTTCAAACCACGGCTAAACCGCCAAAGGTGGCCTTCGCTGACCACTCGCTTTATTCATAAACCCACGCTGGCGGCTGTTGCCTGTATAGACACCGCTTCTAGCCGCCAGCTTTAAGTATTTTTGCACTCAATCAGGAACCTACCAATTCTGCCTCCTGACTTGTGCCTTCTGACTCCTGCCTCCTGACCCCCGCCTACTCCTCACTCCCCTGCAGATAAACCGCCAGGGCATCGGCCATAACCTGGGCCATGGAGCGGCCTTCTCGATCGGCAATGGCTTGCAGGGTTAAGAACAGGTCGTGGGAAATGCTGAGTCGGTGACGGCCCTCTTTGGTGTGGCTGGGGGTGTAGCGGAGAGGATCGTAGGTTTTGGCAAACTGACGTAGGGCTTCAAAGCCTACGCGGTGGCAGAAATCCCCAAAGCTTTCCCCTTTTTTGCGGCCATCCCGAAAGAAGACCAGTAGCGGTTCGAGGGTAGTTTCAATGTCGTTATCGTGGAGGCGCTCCAGGTAGGGGCGGGCTAGCCGGGTTTGGTTGGGCGAGCCACCCAGCCAAACTGGTAGGATTCGGGCGCGCTGCCGACGAACCCCAACTCGGCCATGTAGGGCCGGGCGCAGCCGTTGGGGCAGCCGGTCATGCGCACGACGAAATGCTCCTCTTGTAGGCCCAGCCGGGTCAGTAGAGCCCGCAGTCGATCCAGCACCGTGGGCATAATGCGCTCAGATTCGGTGATGGCCAGGCCGCAGAGGGGCAGCGCCGGGCAGGCCATTGCATAGCGCACCAGAGGATCTAGATCAGCCACCTTTTGCACCCCACAGCGGTCGAGAATTGCCTGAATGTCGGCCTGGTGCTCGGGAGGAATGTCGTAGAACAGGATGCTCTGGTTGGGCGTTACCCGCATGGGCAGGTTAAAGCGCTGGACGATTTCTCGCAGGGCGGTTTTAAGCTGTAGGCCATCGCGATCGACCACCCGGCCATTTTCAATGGGGATGCCCACAAACCAGAGACCATCGCCCTGCTCATGCCAGCCCAGGTAGTCGTAGAACGTCCACTTGGGTAGCTTCTTAAAGGGCTTCAGAGGCTTGCCCAGGTAGGTTTCTACCTGCTGACGGAAGCGCTCCACGCCCCAGTCATGGATCAGGTACTTCATGCGGGCGTGGCGACGGTTGTGGCGATCGCCATAGTCTCGCTGGGTGGCCACAATCGCCTTCATTAGCTCAAACACGTCATCCTTGTCTACGTAGCCGATTTCATCAGCTACGCGGGCAAAGGTTTCTTCTTTGTTGTGGGTACGCCCCAGGCCGCCACCGACCAGAACATTGAATCCTCTCAGGTTCCCAGCTTTGTCGGTAATCACCACCAGGGTCACATCCTGGGTGTAGACATCGACGGAATTATCTCCCGGCACTGTAACCGCGCATTTGAATTTGCGGGGCATGTAGTAGGTGCCGTAGATCGGCTCTTCGCTGTTGTGGACGATGGTACCGTTGCCGTTGTGCTGCCGAGCGGCCACCACATCCGGGTGCTCTTCGGCGGAGATGAATTTTTCGCCATCCAGCCAAATCTCGTAGTAAGCCTCGGTTTGGGGGCGCAGCAAGTCAGCGATGTAGGTGGCGTAGTCGCAGGCCAGTTGGTATTCAGGGCGATTTTTATAGGGCGCTGGAGGAGCCATTACGTTGCGGTTGAGGTCGCCGCAGGCCCCCAGGGTAGAGCCCAGGCTGCGCACGATGGCGCTGATGGTGGCTTTGAGATTTTTCTTAAGTACGCCGTGGAGCTGAAAGCCCTGGCGCGTGGTGGCCCGCAGCGTGTGGTTGCCGTACTCATCCGAGAGGCGATCTAGCGTCAGATAAAGTTCAGGGGAGATGAAGCCGCTGGGATTACGGGTGCGCAGCATCATCTGGTAGTCCTTTTCCTGCCCCTTGGCCCGATGATCGCGGTTGTCTTGCTGGTAGGAGCCGTGGAATTTCAGAATCTGGACGGCAGGTTCAGAAAAGGAGATCGTGTCTTGCAGCAGTTCACTGGCCAGGGGCTCGCGTAGAAAGTGACTGTTCTCTTTAATGTCTTCAATTTTGGAGCGCTTGGCCTCTCCAGAGTCAGACGAGGGAGGGGTAGGCTTAAGTGGAGTCTGAACCATAGCAGCAGAAGAGTTACCGTTGATAGCAGGACGTCTCGGTTGGATGAAAAGCCGAGAACCATGATGGGCCACCCCATTCTCCGGTAAGCCGGTCGGAATTTGGGTGAATCTTAACGTATCGTACCATTGGATCCAAATGATTGCGCTAGCTGCGATGGAAGTTTACAGAGGCGTTGAGGCGTGCTCTCGTGGTTCAGTCCCAATCTGGCGGCAATCTTTAGCCTAGTCTAAAGCCAGGTTCATTTAGGATAAGACTAGGTTTACGGAGTAACCCATGGCTGACTCCATCATGTATCAGGAAGATATGTATGTAGTGCTGATGCCCGGCGAAGCCGAGGTGTTTGCTACCCCAGAGGAATTATTGGAACAGCTCTCAACCCTTTTGGTAAGTCGTCAAGACGAGTTACCACGCGACTTACAACGCTTCAGCACCGTACAAGAACAGGCCCGGCATCTGCGTGATACAGGCTGTGAACTAGAGCTACGGCCTGGAGAAGCCATGCAATGGTACGTGGTGCGGCTCGAAAAGCGGTAGTGCCTTCAATATTTTATACCAGTTAATGACCAATTCATGACCAATAGTTATGTCCGATAATGCCTTGCCTGCGTTGATTCAGCAGATGTGTCAGCCGGGGTTTAGTCCCCATCCGGTGGTGGAGCCAATTCGGCTGATGCAGACCCACGTGTCCTACGTGCTGCTGACGGGTGACTATGCCTACAAGGTCAAAAAACCGGTAAATTTTGGTTTTTTAGACTATTCCACCCTGGCCAAGCGCGAACACTTTTGTCAGGAGGAACTGCGCCTTAACCAGCGCGGGGCGGCACCGCTGTACCTGGCGGTGGTGGGGATTGGCCAACAGGGAGACAGGTATGTTCTAAACGGGGATGCCCCGGTGGAATACGCCGTCAAAATGGTGCAGTTTCCCCAAGAGACGCTACTCAGCGCGCTGTACGAGCGGGGCGAACTGACGGAAGACTTAATTCGCCAACTGGCGGAAACCGTGGCGGCCTTCCACCTCAAGGCTGAAACTAATGATTACATCCGCAGCTTTGGAGAGGTTAGCCAGGTTCGCCACGCCTTTGACGAGAACTACGAGCAAACCCTGGGCTTTATTGGTGGCCCCCAAACGCAGCGCCAGTTTGATGAAACTAAAGCCTATACCGATAGCTTTTTTGAGGCCCAGGGCGACCGATTCCGCCAGCGTATGGCCCAAGTTTGGATCCGTGCCTGCCACGGCGACCTCCACCTCAACAACATCTGCTACTGGCACGATCAGCTTTACCTGTTTGACTGTATTGAGTTCAATGAACCCTTTCGCTACGTCGATGTCATGTACGACGTGGGGTTTGTGGTGATGGATTTGCTGGCTAAGGACTGCTCGGCCCTGTCTACAGCTTTTCTTAACCACTACGTTGAGCAAACGGGCGATTGGGAAGGGTTGCCGTTGCTGCCGCTTTACATCAGCCGTCAGGCTTACGTGAGGGCTAAGGTAACGTCGTTTTTGTTGAACGACCCAGGGGTAGATGAAGCGGCTAAACAACAGGCCTGTAATACCGCAGCGGGCTACTACCAGTTGGCCTGGTCTGTGGTGCAACCGAAGATGGGGCGATTGTACTTAATGGCCGGGCTCTCAGGCTCTGGCAAGTCCACCACGGCCCGTGAACTAGCGCGCCAAACCGGGGCCGTGCACCTGCGGTCGGATGCCGTGCGTAAACACCTGGCGGGCATTCCCCTCCACCAACGGGGCGACCAGAGCCTCTACACCCCCGAAATGAGCCAGCAAACCTATGGCCGCCTCCTGGCTCTGGGGCTAACCCTGGCCCAGGCTGGCTTTACGGTAATTTTGGATGCCAAGTACGACCGCCATAGCCTGCGTCAGGCAGCCATCGAGGCAGCCAGGGAGGCTGGATTGCAGGCACAAATCCTCTACTGCACCGCTCCTCCAGCAGTTTTAGAAGCCAGAGTACAGGCCCGTTCTGGCGACATTGCCGATGCCACGGTAGCCGTGCTTCAGCAGCAGCACATGGAGGAATTTACAGAAGCCGAAAACCAACTGGTACAAATCATTGATACAACCATCACCGTAGCCCCGCAAATAGCCGCTATAGTTAGGGCGTAGGGAAAGGGTAGAAGGTCAAAGGTAGAAGGTGAAGGGCTGGCTCCTGAATTCTGGCTCCTGAATTCTGACTCCTGACTCCGTAACAACACCTATGCTAGTGGGTCGATAATTTTAGGGGCATAGCGATGAACAATAAAATCATTCCACCAGCGCTAAAAATTTGGTTGGCTTTTCTATTCGTATTCTTGGCGCTAGGTTACGACATTATCCCCAGTATTTTGTTTGGGTTTGTGGCGGGTTTGGCGGGCGGCACTGTAACTGCCTGGTGGCAAACCCCCGGTGGCGAACCTAAGGAGATCGCTCTACCAGCACCCATTCAGCAGATTAGCCGACAACTGCGTGATACTCCGGCCCGACTGCCCTTTGGCGGTTTCTTTCGGCGTAGCCAGCGGCGGTTTCCGGGTACGCGCCGGTAACGCCTGGGGGTTGCGAGAAATAATGGTATTAGAACCGCTGTAACGCCAAGTTGCCGCAGCGCCAAAGAGGTAAGGCCGTTAATTTAGTTTGCTCTATGGCCGTGACGCGACGCATGGGTTAGCGGCAAGGGTTGCTGTGGGCCTGTCTTAGTGTCGGATTGAAATAGTTCAATAAAGCGAATTAAGTGGATTGATTTTGAAGCAATGAGCGTTTACTCCAGGAATCGAACATTTTTCTTAAGAAACCTGGATTGAGCCCCGCACAGTTGGCAGAATGACCCTATGACAAGCCTTTCAGAGGACTGCCATGGGCCAATCAATTCGCCGTCGGTGAGTGGAAATTGGTAATCTTCCCCAAACTGTGCGTTCAATTTCATTATTCCCTGGGGAAGGGTATGTCAGAATGTAAGCGGTTTTTTGCCAACTCACGTAAAGCTCTTGAAGTGGGCAGTCACGATGGAATCTGTAGACGTTTTGTATCACTATGCCTGGCTGGTGCCAGTATTGCCGCTGCTTGGCGCGGCTATTGTTGGCACAGGGCTAATTTCCTACAGCCAGACTACTAGCAAGCTGCGACAGCCTGCGGCTATTTTTATTGTCTCCCTGACTGGGGCGGCAATGGTGCTTTCATTTTTTAATTTTTTGGAGCCAGGTGCAGGGGCATTCTACCTACACGCAAATGTTTGAGTGGGTCTCCGCTGGCGATTTTCGGATTGAGATGGGCTATGTCATCGATCACCTGGTGGCGCTGATGCTGGTAGTCGTCACCACGGTGGCCTTTTTGGTGATGATCTACACCCACGGCTACATGGCTCACGACCCTGGCTATGTAAGGTTCTATGCTTATTTAAGCCTGTTCAGCTCTTCTATGCTGGGCTTGGTGGTCAGTCCTAACCTGCTTCAGGTCTACGTGTTTTGGGAGCTGGTGGGCATGTGTTCCTACCTGCTAATTGGCTTTTGGTATAACCGCAAAGCCGCCGCCGATGCTTGCCAAAAAGCCTTTGTCACCAATCGGGTGGGTGACTTTGGCCTGTTGCTTGGCATGTTGGGTATTTTCTGGGCCACGGGCAGCTTTGATTTTGCGATCATGGGCGAACGGCTGACCGATTTGGTGAATACCGGTGGCCTCCCCGCTAGCATCGCCGCTATTTTTGCGGTGCTGGTCTTTCTTGGCCCGGTGGCCAAGTCGGCGCAGTTTCCGCTCCACGTGTGGCTGCCCGATGCCATGGAAGGTCCCACCCCCATTTCAGCCCTGATTCACGCGGCGACGATGGTGGCCGCTGGGGTGTTTCTGGTGGCCCGCATGTATCCCGTGTTTGAGCACATTCCCACGGCAATGACGGTGATTGCCTACACAGGGGCATTCACGGCCTTTATGGGGGCGACCATCGCCATTACCCAAAACGACATCAAGAAAGGTCTGGCCTTTTCCACCATGTCGCAGTTGGGCTACATGGTAATGGCGATGGGGGTTGGCGCTTACAGCGCTGGGCTCTTTCACCTGATGACCCACGCCTACTTTAAGGCCATGCTGTTTTTAGGGTCTGGTTCTGTCATCCACGGTATGGAAGCCGTAGTTGGCCATGACCCCGCCCTGGCCCAGGACATGCGCCTGATGGGGGGCCTGCGGAAATACATGCCGGTGACGGCGATTACGTTTCTAATTGGCACTCTGGCCATCTGTGGTATTCCTCCCTTTGCCGGATTTTGGTCGAAGGATGAGATCCTGGGGGCTACCTTTGCCGTTAATCCGGCTCTGTGGGCGGTTGGCTGGTTAACGGCTGGGATCACCGCCTTCTACATGTTCCGGATGTATTTCTCCACTTTTGAGGGTAGCTTCCGGGGCAACGACGAAGACATTCGCCATGATCTAAAACGAGCGCAACTCCAGAGCATGGGGCTTTCTCTCGGCCCTGGCGCCATGAACCCCCAAGAGCTAACGCTGGATGCGACGGATCATGATGATCACGATCATCACCAGGCCTCAGAACCCCACGAGTCGCCGCTGTCGATGACGTTCCCGCTGATGGCCCTGGCCATTCCTTCGGTTTTGGTTGGCCTGGTGGGTACGCCCTTTGCCAACTACTTTGAGGCGTTCATCCACCCTCCTGGGGAGGCAGAAGCGGTGCTCGAAGCTGCCGAAGCCTTCGACTGGAACGAGTTTCTGGTCATGGCCGGGAGCTCGGTGGCGATCGCCGTTGCGGGTATCGTGGTGGCGGTGTTGATGTATCGCGCCAAGGTGATTAACCCGGCAGCGATCGCAAAACAAATTCCCGCCCTGTACAATCTCTCCCTCAACCGCTGGTACATTGACGACATCTACGAGGTGGTCTTTGTGCAAGGCAGCCGCCGGTTAGCCAAGCAAGTGCTCGAAATCGATATCCGCATTGTGGATGGCCTGGTCAACCTGGCTGGTTTCGTTACTCTGATTACCGGCGAAGGGCTGAAATACCTAGAAAATGGCCGTGCCCAGTTCTACGCCTTGATTGTGTTTGGTGCGGTGCTGGGGCTGGTGCTGCTATCTGGGGTGACTTAGGGTGTAGGAGGGATGAGCTTTAAGTTCTGAGTGTTGAGTTCTGGATTTTTGATTTCAGACGGTTGTTAATCGGTCAACACTCAGAATTTAGCCACTGTAGGATGGG
>JAAUUR010000079.1 GCA_012031045.1 Leptolyngbyaceae cyanobacterium SM2_5_2 | reverse complement strand
GAGAAGTAGAGAAAGTTTTGAGTGTTTAGTTTTGAATTGTTAGTTCTTATCAACTAGCTGCAATTCAAAACTCAAAATTCAAAACTCAAAACTTTCCTTTCATTTCCTCACTGCTCCCAGGGGGCTTTGATCAAGCTCCAGGTGGGATTGTTAATGGCCAGATCCATGTCGCGGGCAAAGACTTCAAAGCCGTCGTAGCCGTGGTAGGGGCCGGAGTAATCCCAGGAGTGCATCTGACGGAAGGGCAGGGCCATCTTCTGGAAGACGTACTTCTCTTTAATGCCAGCGGCAATCAGGTCGGGCTTGAGCTGTTTAGCAAATTCCTCGAACTCGTAGCCGCTGATGTCGTCGTAGATGACAGTGCCTTCTTCGACGTAGTCGGCGGTGCGTTTGTAGTCGTCACCGTGGCCAAATTCGTAGCCGGTGCCAATTACCTCCATGCCCAGGTCGGTAAAGGCAGGAACAACGTGGCGGGGTCGCAGACCGCCGACCATCATCATGACTTTCTTACTTTCCAGGCGAGCCCGATATTTCTCCACAATGGCATCCATGCGGGGCTGATATTTGGCGATTACTTCTTCCGCTTTGGCCTGAATGGTTTCGTCAAACTGGGCGGCAATCTTGCGCAGAGATTTGGCAATTTGGGTGGGGCCAAAGAAGTTGTACTCCAGCCAGCCAATGCCATACTTCTCTTCCATGAACCGGCAGATATAGTTCATTGACCGGTAGCAGTGGATCAGGTTGAGCTTCGCCAGGGGGGTCATCACCACTTCGTTAAAGGTGCCATCCCCAGAGAACTGGCAGATTACCCGCAGGCCAATTTCTTCTAGCAGTAGGCGGCTGGGCCAGGCGTCTCCACCAATGTTGTAGTCGCCAATGATGTTGACATCGTAGGGGCCGGGTTCGTAGCCTTCTGGCAGTTTGCGATACTCGTCGGCCTTGGGCAGCACCCAGTCGCGCACGGTGTCGTTAGCAATGTGGTGCCCTAGAGATTGCGACACACCCCGGAAGCCTTCGCACCGTACCGGAATCACCGGCTTGCCGTATTCCTTTGCTTTCTTCCGAGCTACGGCTTCAATGTCATCCCCGATTAACCCCACCGGGCATTCCGACTCAATGGTAGTGCCCTGGCTGAGGGGGAAGAGTTCTTCCACTTCATCGATCAATTTGTCGAGCTTTTTGTCACCACCAAATACAATGTCCCGCTCCTGGAAGTCGGAGGTGAACTGCATGGTGCCAAAGGTGTCTACCCCGGTGGTGCCGATGTAGTAATTACGGCGACCCGACCAGGAGTAGTAGCCGCAACCCACCGGGCCGTGGCTGAGGTGAATCATGTCTTTAACTGGCCCCCAAACCACACCCTTGGCCCCTGCATAGGCACAGCCACGGGTGGTCATTACACCGGGGACGGACTTTTTGTTGGACTTCACACCGCAATCGGTGGCTTCGGCTTCTTGAACACCGAGGTGCTTAGCCCGCAACTTCTGAGCTTTTTCAGGGTAGGCTTCTAGCACCTCTTGCACGAGTGCTTTTCTGTCTTCTACGGTAGTCATGGTGCCCTCTTGATTAGGGGTGGATGGGTAGCGGTAGCGGGTGGGTGAGTAGGTGAGTGAGTGAGTGGGTGGGTGGATGGGTGTGTGGATGGATGGTGGGTGGGTGGAGAGATCCCAGGGCTCTTCTGGGTTGAACCGGCCAATTTGACCATTGGCCAAGAACCCTGGGATCTGCCTCAACAGATCCTAAACAGCCACAACAGATTTATCGGCAGCAAGCGCTTCCTGATATTTTTCGTCGCTGTCGAGAATGCCGAATTGAATCAGTAGCTCTTCCAACTCGTCCATGCTGATGGGGGTTGGGATGGTGAGTTTTTTGTTGTTGATGATCTTGTCGGCCAGTTGGGCGTATTCCCCAGCTTGCTTGCTGTCAGGGGCGTACTCATTCACGGTCATGCGGCGCAGTTCAGCGTGTTGAACGATGTTGTCGCGAGGCACAAAGTGCAGCATCTGGGTGTTGAGTCTTCGGGCTAGTTCTTCGATGAGCTCAACCTCTTTGTCGGTATTCCGGCTGTTGCAGATCAGGCCGCCCAGGCGTACGCCGCCGGATTGGGCGTACTTGAGTACGCCTCGGGCGATGTTGTTGGCCGCATACATGGCCATCATTTCGCCGGAAACTACGA
The DNA here is from genome assembly GCA_012031045.1 of Leptolyngbyaceae cyanobacterium SM2_5_2. Taxonomy (GTDB): domain Bacteria; phylum Cyanobacteriota; class Cyanobacteriia; order Phormidesmidales; family Phormidesmidaceae; genus Nodosilinea. Next base: position 12,181 of record JAAUUR010000079.1, on the reverse strand, counting down.
TGTAGATTTCTTGAGCTTTGCCTTCCCGAATGGGCATGGCGAAACCGCCGCAAACCACGTCGCCCAATACGTCGTAGGAAACGAAGTCGAGATCTTCGTAAGCGCCTTCTTCTTCGAGGAAGTTGATGGCGGTGATAATGCCTCGACCAGCACAGCCCACGCCGGGCTCTGGGCCACCCGACTCAACGCACTTGACGCCGCGATAGCCGATTTGCAGCACTTGCTCAAGTTCGACATCTTCAACGGCACCGAGTTCGGCGGCCAGTTGCAGCACGGAGGTTTGGGCTTTGCTGTGGAGCATCAAACGGGTGGAGTCAGCCTTGGGGTCGCAGCCCACAATCATAATCCGTTGGCCCAGTTCGGCCATGGCGGCCAGGGTGTTTTGGGACGTGGTGGATTTACCAATACCACCTTTGCCGTAAAAAGCGATCTGTCGCATAGGGAAGGTCTCCTTGGTTTGGAATTCAGGTCTGGGTTAACTAAAACGCTCGTCATCTCGGAACAGGCAGGGCCTGGGGGGAAAGGGGGTCGTCAGGCCGGGGGAGCGCGTCCGGCGTGGGGGGATGAGAGGGGTGGAGCATGGGGAGTGGGGGTGGGGGGATGGAGAGATGGAGGGTGGATGGGTAAGGAGTAGAACCGTAGGGTGCATTGCTGCGCGAATGCACCCTAGATTGGCCTTAAATCGCCTCAACCACGAGAGTCGGTAAGACCAGCCGTTGCAGCTTGGCCTCAATGGCGTATTTCAACGTGTCTGTGCTGCTGGCGCAGGAGCCGCAGGCTCCCTGGAGGTTGACCAGAACGCGATCGCCCTGCACATCGTGGAGCCTGACATCGCCGCCATCGGCAATCAAAATGGGGCGCACTTCTTCATCGATCACCTGCTGGATGCGCATAATCTTTTCCAGATTGGTAAGGGTGGCAGGGTAAGACACCTCTGCGTCCTGATCGCCTGACCCCTGACTTTGCTGCTCCCTGGCTACCGCTAGCTCTGCTGCGAATTTGGTGGTCTCAGCTGATTGCTGGGCTTCTAGCAAAAGGTCTTCAATGCCGGCCAAACAAGAGCCGCAACCGCCGCCCGCTTTCACATAGTTGGTCACTTGTTCAACACTGGTCAGGTCGTTTTCGACGATCGCCCGCCGGATCTTCTTCTCGGTAATGCCGTAGCAGGTGCAGATCAGGGTGCCTTCGTCGTCCTCATGGTGTTCGATTTCAAGGCCGCGATACTTAAAGATGGCGGCTTCCAGTGCTTCTTGCCCCATCACCGAGCAGTGCATTTTGGCTTCGGGCAGGCCGCCGAGAAAGTCGGCAATGTCCTGGTTAGTGATGTGCAACGCCTCATCCAGGGTGTGGCCTTTGATGATTTCCGTTAGGGCTGAGGAGGAGCGATCGCGCTGGTACAGCCAAAGGTCTGGAACCGGGCATCCAGAATGCTATCCGTCGAGGGTTGGATCTTCAGGTGCAGCCGCAGGGCATCGCCGCAGGCAATACTCCCCACTTCGCCGTAGACTATCGCCACATCCGGCTCCTGCGGGTCATCAATGGTGCCCTGGTTGATGGGGTTATAGAAGAGTTCGAGTACTTTTTCAGAGTAGTCCCACATGGCGGTTTCGGGGGGTGAGGGAAGGGGAAAAGAGGGAAGGGGGAAGAGGGAAGTATTGGTTTTCGTTCTTTTTCTTTACGTCGCAACGGCCAAATCTCGCTCTTGCAACCAACCGGCTTGGTCATTGTTAAAGGGCGAGAGGGCGCGGAGGCGTTCCACAATGTCGGGCATGGTGGTGAGTACCTGGCGAATTTCGGCTTCGGTGGTGTAGCGGGAGAGGCTAAACCGGATGGAGCCGTGCAGGATGGTGTAGGGCAGGCCCATGGCAGTAAGCACATGGGAGGGGTCGAGGGAGCCGGAGGTGCAGGCGGAACCGGAGGAGGCGCAGATGCCTTCGCGGTTGAGCATGAACAGGATGGCTTCGCCTTCGATGTATTTGAAGCCAATGTTGGTGGTGTTGGGTAGCCGGGGCGCGCCGCCGCCATTGACGGCGGTATCGGGAATAGTGGCTAGAAGGCCGTACTCCAGCATGTCCCGCAGTTCGGCCTCACGCTGGACGTGGGAAAGGTGGAGTTGGGCCAGTTCTGCTGCTTTGCCCAGGGCCACAATACCCGGCACGTTGTGGGTACCGGCCCGCCGACTCCGCTCTTGATGGCCACCCAGCAGGAAGGGGCGGAAGCGGAAGCCTTTGCGCACATAGAGGGCACCAATGCCCTTGGGGGCGTGGAGCTTGTGGCCCGACAGGGTGAGCATATCGATGGTGCTGGTGGCCAGGTTGATGGGCACTTTGCCCACCGCCTGAACCGCATCCACATGGAAGGTGGCGCCGTAGTCTTTGGCGATCGCCCCGATCTGTTCCACCGGGAAGATCACCCCGGTTTCATTGTTGGCGTACATGGTGGTGACCAGGGCCGTGCCGCCGGTCATGGCGGCTTCCAGTTCCATCAAATCCAGTTCGCCGCGCCCATCTACCGACAGGTAGGTAACGGTGTAGCCCTTTTTCTCCAGGTGCTTACACACCGCGAGGATGGCCGGGTGCTCCACCGCCGTGGTGACAATGTGCCGCTTCTCCGGCTGAGCCGCCAGGGCCGCGTGGATGGCGGTATTATTGCCTTCGCTGCCGCAGCTATTGAAGATAATCTCCGTTGGTTCGGCCCCTAGCAGAGCGGCTACCTGGGCGCGGGCATGTTCGATCACCGCTCCGACCTGGCCGCCAAAGCTATGCATCGACGATGGATTACCGTACAACTCACTCAGGTAGGGCAGCATGGCGGCCAGCACTTCGGGGTCGGTGCGGGTGGTGGCGTTGTTGTCGAGGTAAGTAACCATGGCGGTGTTGGATTTGCGATTTTGGATTGGCGATTTTAGGGGTAGGGTGCATTCGCGAAGCAATGCACCCTCTGCGAAACTCAAACGGTTGTTGCCTGAGATCGCCTCAGGACTTGGGAATAAGCCTCAAACCACTGGTGCCAGTAACCCGATTCCGGCATCGATTGCAGCCGGGCCACCAGGCGGGTATAGGTGGCGAACCAAGATTCCCAGTAATCACCAGAGGTTTCAGATTGGGAGGTCAGGCTGACTGCCGCCGCCGCCGTTGTCAGCGGCACACAGCCTTCATTGGTGGGGCAGGTGGCCCAGCACTGGGGTACCCCGTGAGAGTCCTGGCACTGGTTGCAGCGGTCAATCTCAATCCAGAAGGCCACACCGTTAGTTTGAATCGCCCCAGTTGGGCAGGCGGAAAGGCAGCGCTGGCAACCGATGCAGTTATGGGTAATGGTGTAGGACATGGGAGCCTCCAGAGGAATGTGATTTTGGATCTGGGCTTGTCCGGTTCCCCTCTGGGGAGGGGTTAGGGGTGGGTCTGCGGGGATTTTGGATTTTGGATTGGTTACCCTTCTCCAAAACCCAAAATCCAAAATTCGTTACCGCTTCAAAACGTGCTCGTCGTAGAACCGCCGGGCAACGGCTTCAATCACGTCGTAGTCTTCAACCACCACCAGGCCAGCGGCCTGTAACTGCTTGCTGGGGCAGGGGCCAATTTTGGAGGCCAGCACCGCTTTGCAGTCAGAAATCGTGTCGATAATGCCCTTCAGCATGGCCTCTTCGCCGTAGCCGCCCTGGCAGTAGTCGGCCACTTTGCGGTGGCTGATAAACTTAGCCTCGGCGGCATCCACTTCGTAGATCATGAATTCCTTGGCGTGGCCAAAGTGCTGGTTGACCAGGCCACCGCCCTTGGTGGCTACCGCCACCAGAACTTTGGGAGAGGTCTTGACTGATCGCTCACCAGGAATGCGGGCGGCAGCCTGCTTCTTAGCCGCTACGGCCGCTTTCGCCTGTTCAATGCCGATGTGAACCGCCTGGCGGGTTTCCAGGCTGTAGTCCACGGGCATGTCCATGAATTTCTGCTTGGTAAATTCCTGGCTGCGGTCTTCGCCCAGCAGGCCCACCGCATCGGCTCGGCACTGGCGGCAGTGGCGCATCAGCTTCATGTTGCCAGAGCAGTTGTCTTGCACCTGCTTCAGCTCCTTAGGATTGGGGCCGCGTTGCCCATTCAGGCCAAAGTAGGTGCCGTGCTCCGGGGCCGAAATCAGCGGCATGATGTTGTGCAAAAAGGCACCCCGCTCCCGAATGGCGGCATTCACCTCTGGCATGTGCTCGTCGTTAATGCCGGGGATGAGCACGGAGTTGACTTTGCAGAGAATGTCCGCGTCCTTCAGGGCTTGCAACCCTTCCATCTGGCGCTCGTGGAGGATGCGTACCCCCTCAATGCCGCGGTAGCGCTTGCGGCGGTAGTGCACCCAGGGGTAAATTTTCTCGCCAATGGCAGGGTCCACCATATTAATAGTGATAGTGACGTGATCGACGTTGAGGGCTTTAATGCGATCGATGTAGTCGGGCAGCATCAAGCCATTGGTGGAGAGGCAGAGCTTGATATCAGGAGCCTGTTCGGCAATCAGTTCAAAGGTGCGGAAGGTTTTTTCGGGGTTAGCCAGGGGGTCGCCAGGGCCAGCAATGCCCAGCACCGTCATCTGAGGAATTTTGCCGCGACCACCAGCACCTTGTGGGCGGCCTCTTCTGGGGTGAGGAGTTCGCTAACGACACCGGGGGCGGCTTTCGTTGGCGCAGTCGTACTTACGGTTGCAGTAGTTGCATTGAATGTTGCAAGCCGGAGCAACGGCCACGTGCATGCGGGCGTAGTGGTGGTGGGCTTCTTCGCTGTAGCAGGGGTGCTTTTCAATGCGGGCCTTCATGCTTTCGCTGAGGCCATCGGCGGTTTCGGTTTTAGTGGTGCAACCACAACTACCACCAGCCGGTTTGACCACAGTTTTCGTCTTGGTCAGGGTAATGTCCAGTTCGGGCGTCGCGGTAGGCGCGGAAGTCAGGGCAGTGGGTGGCGGTGGCGTCATGGGTTTGGGGAGAGTAGGGGTGGATGGGTGGATGGGGTGAGCATGGCCCACCGATGAATCCGGAGTGTGTAACCTGGGAACTCGACTTGCCGCCGCTGACTGATGGGTGGCTCCCAAATCAGGGGAGCGGAACCCATCAGTCAGTACACCTCGTCGTCACAGCCGTTACGATTTCGCGGGGGGGGGTGGTGGAGGGAAATCGCGGTAGCTCTCGATAGCTGAGGGAGTATGGCAACAGCGCAAAGCGTTAAAACAAATAGGCTTTAACCAAGCCGGGGCTAACGTTGCTAACTGTTGGGTATGCTCGATTCAGCCATTGAGTCACGCTGGGTGCTCGGCGTTGAAAGAGTTATAGCAACGGCCTTAACCAGGGCTTTAGCTAGCTGCCCGATAGGATTGATTGAATAATTAGCGGTGTACTTAATCGCTAAAACCCTTGCCATTCCAGGGCCAAGTTTTTTTTGAACCATGGGGGGGCTAGTATTTCCCTACACTGGTGCTAGTATTTTGTCCCTTACGCTCGGTATTCATGCACTCAACCTAAGTCCCCATATCCTATGGGTTTGACACTAGAATTGAGCCACAAAAAGGGACGATATTTTGAGTACTCAAGTTCGATTTTTTAGCGTATTTAGATACAGAATGAATCGCTCTTAAACTCCATCAAATATTAAACTGTATCGGTTTTATCTGTTCCCGAAATGCAACGGTAATTAACGTAACGATTCGGGGTTAAGAAATATTGCAGCGCATCGGTTGGTGGGGCGGTGCGTGTCCGCCAGCGTCTTTTTGCCCCAATACGGTTGACAGCGGCAAAATATACCCGTATGCTTCTCCATCAAGCTGTTCTTCTGGGCAGCTTAGCGTCAAAACTTAACCCGTTGGCGGCATCGGCAGGTGTTAGCACCACCCACCGATACCTGACCCACCGCGACTGAACGTGGCAGTCGGGGGGCTTTGGTGATGATACCCTAGCCACCCTGAATGACAACCTGTGCGAGGGGTGGCCAGGGGTTTGAGTTTTGAGTTTCTTGTCCACGGGGAGAGGAGAGTAGTCAGGAGTCAGGAGTCAGGAGTCAGGAGTCAGGAGTTAGGAGGGGCTAGTCTCTAATAGCTAGATGCGGCTCTTCTAAATTCTGCCTTCCGCCTTCCGCCTTCCGCCTTCCGCCTTCCGCCTTCCGCCTTCTCTCCTCCCCCCTCATTCAATCCAAAAGGAAGCTCAAACCATGTTCCAAAGTCCTGCATCGGGCGCAACCGCGTCCACAGAGTCGTTTACCCCTGCCCCACGCCGCGAGGAGGTGCGCCATCTGCTGATTGGCCCAGCCCCAGCGGTGGAGCGCACGATTAGAATCCTCCACATCATGGGCTATGCTGAGCCGAATGATTGGAGCCGCCCAATTCCTCTGGGTGAAGGAGGTTCGGCGGCGCTGGCGGCGCTGTTTGGGGTGCAGCCAGGGGAGGTAATTCGGGTGCTGACCAAGCACCTGATGATGGAGTAACCAAGGTAGGGTGGGCACCGCCCACCTTACACCTCCTACGGAGCGAGAACTCGGGGTTCTGGGAGAACCCCGAGTTCTGGCGGTGGATAGTGGAGCCGCAACAGCACCCTACGCGGCTATGCCGCATTGGGCGCAATTAATTGAGCATAGAGGGGTTTTTCTTTGGCGAGCTTACTGACGCTGAGTACAGAAAAGCCCAAAATGTTGCCCTGGTCATCGACCCGTTCCATGATGGCATTGTGGTCGGTTTCGCGCAGGTAGCCAGGGGCCTCTGAGAAGAGCACTTCGAGGAAGTCGGCTTCGGGGTCAAACCAGATTTTTACAGACTGGGCCATAGTTGCTCTCCCTGTTTGAGTTTGTCGGTCAAATAGGCTGTGATGACAAAGGCGTCGGTGTCTGAATATTTCACGACGACACAGAGCCACTTGTCGCCAACGATGGTGCCTTTACGATAGCGGTAATAGAGGTGGACAGCGCCATCGGTGTTGGATGCCCTGACGACCTCTGGGTTAGAGAGCGCCTCTTGAATCGCTGCTTCCATGTTAGCCATTTCAGGGTGCTCAAGAATGTGAGCTAACCTTTCATCGGTCAACCGAACCGGGCGGCCTTGGTAATCGACAAGAATTTGCACAGCGGTTGTTGTAGCTCTGGAGACCTTCTCTAGCGTAGGGTGCATCGCCGCTATGCACCAGGGGTTAGCCCGGTGGCAGTGGGCTGGATGCACCGCTGACCCATGACAAGAAACCCGATATGGGTAGGGGGCGCAGTGCGCGGCCAGCAGAGGAGGTGTGGGGCGGCGGTGGATGGTGGAGCCGCAACAGCACCCTACACGGAGCGAGACCCCGGAGTTCTTGGAGAACTCCGGGGTCTGGGGATGGCAGATGATCACTTCATCCATGGCCTGCAATGCTTCATCCATGGCCTGCAATGCTTCATCCACGGCCCGAAAGGGTTATTGGGGTAACGGCGATGGGGGGATGGTGGGCGGTGCCTACCCTACGCGGCTTGATAGGGTAAGCATCTATATAGAAACCTCGTGATACTCACCAGGGTGAATGGCCTCGACCAATGCCTGTATGCGATCTGTATGGGGCCGAATTCTGGGCCAGGAGGTAGATAGCAAAACTACAATGGCGATGTGCCGATCTGCTAAGTTTTGCTGATAGCGCAGGTTGCGATCAGTCGTGATTAAAAGCTCATACCCCTCTTGCTCTGCTGTGGTGAGTAGGTCGCCGTTAGTGAGTTCTGACCAGCCTTTCTCATAGGCTGTATCGATGGTATGCCCTGGCAAATAACGACGGAGGGGGACTGGTGTGCCTTGATCGAACAGGACTTTCATTAACTGGCTGGCTGATTTAAGACCATCAGTTCGTAATCTAGCAGGGCTTCTACCTGTAGGCGGGTGACACCCGGAAACCATTCCAGAAATTGGTCGATTGTTGCCCCATCCTTAAGGTTTTCAAAGAGGGCAGCTACTGGAACACGGGTGCCTCGAAAAACCCACGCACCGCTGACCTTATCCGGGTTGCGTTCTAATATATGGCTCAAGGAAGGTGTCGTATCCATCGGGTATATCACGCTTGTGCTATACGCATGGTAATTCAACCCTGAGATGCTGGGGTTGTAGCAGGGAGAGAAAACCGGTTTCTGCGGTGTGGGCCGGGGTCTGGGCTGGGGCAGAGAAACCCGGTTTCTGGGTAAGGCGAGAGGGTTATTTGGGTAACGGCGATGGGGGGATGGTGGGCATAGCCCACCCTACGGGGCTGCTGGGTCTAGACCCAGTTGGTCGCGAATTTGCTGGGCCACCTGGCCCAATAGCTCCAGGCCAATTTCTTCGCCGATGGTGGTCGCCTCCTGCAAAGAACGCTGAACCCCCTCGATATCGCCCAGTTGGGCCTGGGCCTGAACGATAAACACCAGCAAGCTGCGGCCCTGGCTGTAGCGATTGCCAATGGTTCTAAATATCTCCTGAGCCTCTAAAAAATACGCCATGGCCTCCTGGGGCTCGTCCTGCAAACTCCCCAAACCCAAAAGCGTGTTGGCTTCGCCGAGCCGAGCGCCCACCTCGCGGTAAATCCCCAAGGCCGGCTCGTAATTGGCCAGCGCCTGAGACTCCGGAGTTCTTCAAGACCTCGGAGTTCTGGGAGAACTCCGAGGTCTGGGGATGGCACCCCTAGGGCTGAATCTGCGTTAGCAAAGCCTGGGTAATGGGGTGGTCAGAGAGGCTCTCGGCTTGCCCAGCGGCGACCACGGCTTGCAAAAAGCCAAAGAAATTGCCGAGAACGGTTTGAGTATTGGGATGGTCTTGCCCCAACCGCTGAAACAAAATCCTCAATGCCTCCAGGTACAGCGGTTCCGCCTCGCCGTAGCGGCCCTGCGACCGATATAATCCCGCGAGATTGTTCATGCTGGTGGCGACAGCGGGATGATCGTCGCCCAACAGCCGTTGGCGCAGCGTCAGCGCGTCGCGGTACAGCGGTTCCGCCTCCCCGTAGCGGCACTGCTCCCAATAGAGCCCCGCGAGATTGTTTCGGCTGGTCTTTAAGGTCAGAAGTTGTGATGTCACCAAACAGGAACCCGGCTCCTTGGGGCAAGGCTCACTCCTGTAGTAGCCGCTGCAGGATGTACTGGGTAGTAGGGTGGTCAGATAGCAGATGTATTTGTTTCACCTCGATGACTTGGTTGAGGAAATCTACAAAATTGTCCCTAACAGTTCTTGTCCTAGGGTTTCTGTCTCCTAGTCTCTGATAAGATATCTCAAAGGCTTTTAGATAGCATCTTTCAGCACGTATATAGTGACTTTGAGCCGAATAAACATGTGCAAGGTTATGCCATGCTGTAGCTGTATCTGGGTGATTTTCTCCAATAGTTTGCCTATATATATCTAAAGCTTCCTCGAAACAGATCGAGGCATCTTTATAACGATCTTGCCTAAAGTAGGAAGATGCAAGATTACTAAGACTACGTGCTACAGCAGGATGCGATTCCCCAAAGATTTTCTTCCTAATCAATAGAGCATCCTTAAAAAGAAGTTCAGCAGACTCGTAGTAACCTTGATAGTTATGGAGTACTCCTAAATTATTAAGGCTTTGAGCAAAGTCAGGATGCTTCTCTTCGAGCAACTGCTTCCTGAGCTTTAATGCCTTTTTTAAGTAATATTTGAATCTTCAAATTGTCTTTTTTCAACATAAAGCATTCCCAAGTTATTGAGGCTACGTGCAATATCAGGATGGGTCTTGCTTGATAGATTGCCAGTTAATTCCAAGACCCGCTTAAGCAGAATTTCTGCATGTTCATAATTTCCTTGAGCCTGATAAAGCATTCCCAAATTATTAAGGCTTTCGAGAAAATCAACATGCATTTCCCCAAAAAGCTCTCCCCTGAGCTGAAGGGCCTGATTCAAGTAGGATTCAGCAGCCTCATACTGACCCTGATTATAGTAACATATGCCCAAATTATTAAGACTTTGGGCATATGCTTGATTGTTTTCTCCTAGGAATTTCTGCCTCAAATTCAAGGCTTGTTTCAAAAGAACTTCTGCGGATTTATATCGACCTTGATAGTAGTGATTTAGTCCCAGATTATTTAAGCTTTTTGCAAAATCAGGATGTTGCTTACCAAGACGATTGTGAACAATGTCCCGACAAGCTTGAAACCACAGATCGGCCTGCCCGTAGGCTCCCTGCCCCTGGTAAAACTGGCCTAGCCCCACAAACGGCCAAATCAAGGACTCATCCTCCATCCACCCCTGCCAGGTGGTGGCCGCCTCCGCCAGGTGGGGGATGGCGGCGGTGACGGCCAAAATTTGGTCGCGGGTGGGGGTTTGGGGTATGGTTTGGGCGATTTGCACCATGCTTTGGGTGTAGCTTTGCTTCAGGGCATCGGCATCGGGCCACTCTTCCAGCTTGGCCCGAAAGAACTCTCGAATGATCTGGTGCAGTTGCACGGTGGCTGGGGCCGCCTCCACCAGAGTGAGCAGGCTGCGGTTAATTAGCCCCTCGTCGCGCCAGTCTTCCAGGGTGTCGGGGTCAGTGGCTTCGTGCCAATTTTCAATCCACTCCCAGGCAATAGGGGCCAGGGCAAACAGGCAAAGGCGGTAGGCCAGCTCCCGTACCGGCTCCTCCAGGTCTTGCCAGCTCAGTTCAAAGGCGGCGGCAACGCCAGCGTGGGTGGCGGTCATATCCGCATGGCCCTGGGTAAGGGCTTGGGCGGCTAGCTTTTTGGCCTCTAGCTGCTGCTGCATTTTAACCAGCGTCCAGGTGGGTTTGCGGGCTAAGAAGCGGCCCACCAGTTCCAGCCCCAGGGGCAGGTAGCCTAGCCAGTGGCAGAGGGCTGGGGCGGTGTCGAGTTCTGGTTCTATCCGCTCTTGGCCAATCAGTGAGGCTAGCAGTTCCAGGGCAGCGGCTGGCGTCAGCACATCAATGCGGTAGGTGCGAACCGAGGTGCCCAGTTGCAGGCGGGTGGTCAGCAGCACCCAAAAGCGGGGCTCCTGCGGTGGCAGGTAGGGCTGGATAGCAGCGTAGGCGTCATTCTCGTTAGGGCCAGCTACATCATCGATAACGATTAGCGCATCGCCGTCAATGGGCCAGTTGCGCCAGCAAAACTGAGCCTGAGCTGGCAGGTCTAGGTCGGTGGGTACCGTCAGCCCCAGGTGGATAATGGCAAAGTTAACCAGTTCAGTACCAAGGTTCTGCTCCTTGGCCTGTAACCAGCCAATGCCGCCGGGGTAGGTGCCCAAGTCGCGGTGGCGCAGGGCATATTGCAGGGCCAGTTCGGTTTTGCCAATGCCCCCCATGCCTGAATGGCGGTAATGGCCAGGCGGTTGGCCTGGTGCAATTGGGTGTGGAGGTTGGTGAGGTCGTCTCGCGACCGACAAAGGCAACGGTGCCGCTGCGGGGCAGGTTGGTGGGGGTGCCGCCCGGGGTGAGACCACTGTCGCCGGAGTCTGCCGCTCTGATGGGGGCACGGCACTCCCTGGAAACACTGGCTCTACCTCAGGCTTGAGGCGGTCTTTCAACGCATCTAATAAGGACTTCTGGGCGGGTTCGCGCTCTAACCCAACCAAATCCACATAAACCAGGGGGGCCAGCATCCCCTGAGGCTGGCACGGCGCTACGCGGATGGGTAGCAGTTTGCGCGCGGTGGCTGTGGGGTCTTGGCCAAAGGCGGCGGCCCATTCGGGCTGGGTGTAGAGGGCGTTGAGGTAGTTTTCAGACAGCACCATTACCGTGCGCTGGGCGTCGATGGCGGCGCGCTGCATATCCAAGACAAAGTTACCGCCGGGGCGAAAGTCCCAAGCTTGGATGACGACAGTTTTGCCGTGTTCCTCCAGGACCCAGGCGAGCCACTCGGCCCAGATTGCATCGGCTTTGTTGTAGCTAATCAAAAAGTCTTTGGTCATCACATCGTCTCTGTAGCACGGGAGATAGTCATAGCCCAACGTTAAGAGGTCACTACAATCGGAGGCCAACCGTTATCGATCGCAACCCCCTTCATAACTCATGCCATCGGAAAATGCTTGGCGAACTTGATTTGAGTAAGCCGGATCGCTTCATCGTGTGCCTGCTCAATGTCGTCGAGGTCGAGGAGACCCACCATTTCTCGCAGTAGGCGATCGCCTCCAGGCCCACCGACTCAGGGACATAGTTACGGGCAATGCGGCTATCCCCACGGACGGGGTTTTCCCAAACCTCCTTCATCTGGGTGGCATTCATGCCGAAGACGGCCCTGGTAGG